>DATLTS010000060.1 GCA_035533475.1 Mycobacteriales bacterium
CGACAGCCGGCCCCGAGGCATACCTCCAACCCGACCCCCCCGCGCTACCACCACACAGCGCCAACCAGCAGCCCGCACCAGGCGCCCAAAACGATCACTCAAATGATCAGCTGTGCCCAGCGTGAAAGATCAAGGCTAGGCGTGTCGGATTGCCAACGGTGTCGTGACGCTTGGCGAGCGCCGCCGGGGGCGCCCCGTCGTTGACGCCGTAATGACCGCACTGCAAGAGCCACCAAGAGGGTTCCATGCCCGGATCGTCACGCGCTCAGGGAGTTTCGCCAACCGTTCCGCTAATCACTACTAGCCGAACCACGCCACGCAGAGCCTCGCCATGGGATGTCTGTAACCCCGGCCGACCACCCCCTACGCTCGGCCGGGATGACCGGCGAGCTGGCGGCGGATTTCCGGGCGACCTTCGCCCGGCTGGCGGCGATCGGCCGGAACCCCGCGGAGCTCGCCGCCCGCGGGCTCGCCCTCGCGAGTCACCTCGACAGGGTGCGTTCCGGCGGGGCTTATGACGGTGCGTTGGGAGTCGTGGCCGGCTTCCTGGCCATGCGTTCTCTTCAACGACACCGGCCGGCCCACGGCCGGCCGGTATGCGTGCTGGCGTTCGTCGAGGAAGAGGGGGCGCGCTTCGGGCTGGCCGGCCTGCTCCGCCTGCCCGCGCCGGAGCTGGCGACCGCCGCCGTGCACCACACCGGGGTGCTCGCCGAGCTGGCCGCCGGGTGGGCGGACGGGCGGTGACCGCCTACCTGTGCGAGTGGGCCTGGCTCGGCGGCGAGCAGGCGGTCGCCGAGGTCCGGATCGAGCTCGACGGCGACGTGATCGCATCGGTCATCCCCGGCTCGAGCGACCCGGCGGCGACCCGGCTCGACGGGCTCACCGTCCCCGGGTTCGCGAACGCCCACTCGCACGCCTTCCACCGGGCCCTGCGCGGTCGGACACAGTACCGCGGCGACTTCTGGGCGTGGCGCTCGCTGATGTACACGGTCGCGGACGCGCTCGACCCGGACAGCTACTTCGCGCTGGCCCGCGCGGTCTACGCGGAGATGGCGGTCGCCGGCATCACCACGGTTGGCGAGTTCCACTACCTGCATCACGGGGCGGGCGGGGCGCGTTACGCCGACCGGAACGCGATGGGCGGGGCGCTGGCCGCCGCCGCCGCCGACGTCGGCCTGCGGCTCGTCCTGATCGACGCCTGCTATCTCAGCGCGGACGTAGACGGCGGCGAGCTGACCGGCGCCCAGCGCCGGTTCGGCGACGGCGACGCCGCTGGCTGGGTGGCCCGGATGGACGAGCTGCGCAGCTCTGCGGGGGTCGAGCTGGCCGCCGCGGTGCACAGCGTGCGGGCGGTGCCGGCCCGGGCGATGGTCGAGGTGGCCGCCTACGCCGCCGCGCACCGGCTGCCGCTGCACCTGCACCTGTCCGAGCAGCCGGCCGAGAACGCGGCCTGCCGGGCGGCCACCCGGCGCAGCCCGACCGGACTGGCCGCCGACACCGGGGTGCTCGGCCCGGCGACGACGGCGGTGCACGCCACCCACGTCGACCGGGCGGACATCGGCCTGCTGGCCGGCAGCGGCACCGGGGTGTGCCTGTGCCCGAGCACCGAACGGGACCTCGGCGACGGGATCGGCCCGGCCGGCGCGTTCGCCGCCGCCGGGATCCGGTTGTGCCTGGGCAGCGACTCGCAGGCGGCCATCGACCCGCTGGCGGAGGCCCGGGCGGTCGAGCTCGACGAGCGGCTGGCCACCGGGCGGCGCGGCACCCACCCGCCGGCCCGGCTGCTCGAGGCCGCCACGATCGGCGGGCTGCGGGCGCTCGGGCGCCCCGCCGCCGGGCTGGCCGCCGGCGCCCCCGCCGACCTGGTCACGCTGCGGCTCGACTCGACGCGGACCGCCGGCGGCGACGACCCGCTGGCGACCGCGGTGTTCGCCGCCGGTGCCGGCGACGTGGTCCAGGTGGTCTGCGCCGGCCGGGTGATCGCCGCCGGCGGCGCGCACGCCCGGATCGGCGACCTGCCCGGCGCGCTGACCGCGGCGATCCGGAGGGTGCTCGGGTGACCCGGCTGCGGATCGGCGGGATCGGCCGGCTCTGGACCCCGGCGGGGGTGACCACCGGCGCCGCGATCCACGTCGAGGACGGCCGGGTCGCCTGGGCCGGCCCGGCCGGCGGGGCCGAGGCTCCCGGCGGCTTCGACGAGGAGATCGACGCCGCCGGCGCCCTGGTCACGCCGGGGCTGATCGACGCGCACACCCACCCGCTCTACGCCGGCGACCGGTTCGCGGAGATCGCCGCCCGCAGCGGCGGCGCGTCCTACGCGGAGCTGGCGGCGGCGGGCGGCGGGATCGCGTCGACCGTCGCGGCGACCCGGGCGGCGCCCGCCGACCGGCTGACCGAGCTGGCCCGCCGCCGGCTCGCCGAGTGGCCGCGGGGCGGGGCGACGACGGTCGAGGCGAAGACCGGCTATCACCTGGACCGGGCCGGGGAGCTGGCCGCGGTCCGCATCCTCGCCGGGCTCGACGCCGCCCCGGGCCTACCCCGGCTCGAGGTGACCTTCCTCGCCGCGCACGCGCTGCCGGGCGAGTTCGCCGGGGACCCGGACGGCTACCTGCGCGCCGCCGCGGGCTGGTCGGTCGAGGCGGCGGCGCTCGGGGCGCGTTCGGTCGACGTGTTCTGTGACGAGGGCTACTTCAGCGTCGGGCAGGCCCGCACGCTGCTGACCGCCGGCCGGGCGGCCGGCCTGGTCCCGCGGGTGCACGCCGACGAGTTGGCCCGCACCGGCGGGGCGCTGCTCGCCGCCGAGCTGGGCGCCGGCTCGGCGGATCACCTGCTGCGGATCACCGCGGGCGACGCCCGGGCGCTGGCCGCGGCCGGTGTGGTGGCGACGCTCTGCCCGCTCACCGCGCTGGCGCTCGGCACCGTCCCGCCGGTCGCCGAGCTGCGGGCGGCCGGCGCGACGATCGCGCTCGGCACCGACCACAACCCGGGGACCAGCGGCCTCACCTCGATGGCCGAGGTGGTCGGTCTGGCCGTGCACTCCCTCGGGCTGTCGGTGGCGGAGGCGCTGCGGGCCGCGACCGCCGGCGGCGCCGCGGCCCTGCGGCTCACCGACCGCGGCACGCTGGCGGTCGGCGAGTGGGCCGACCTGGTGGTATGGGACCTCGACCACGAGGGCGGGATCGCCTGGGCGCTCGGCGGGGCGCGCCCGCGCGCGGTGCTGCTCGCCGGCCGACGGTTGGGCTGAGTTCCGGTTGGGCTGAGTTCCGGTTGGGCTGAGTTCCGGCGCATTGGGCCCGACCTCCGGCGCGCCGGGGCCGCCGGCCGTGTTCTCATGGGCCCATGAGAGCCCGCTTCGCGGCGGTCGCCGCCGCCGCCGCCCTCGTCGCTGGGTCCGCGGTCGGGATCCCGGGCACGCCCGCCGCGCACGCCGCGGTCAACGGCTGCCCGGCCGGCCTGCCGTCCGGGATCCCGCCGGCCTCCTGCGCGGCCGACCCGGCACTGCCGGTTCCGGCACCGTCGGCGTGGCCGTTCCCGGACGCGTTCTCGCACACGTCGGGCACCGGGCGCCTGGCCGGTGGGGCGTTCTTCTGGACCGACTTCGTGTTCGACGACTACGGGGCGCTCGGCAACGGCACCGGCCAGTCCGACAACAGCAACCCGAGCGATCTGGCGCCGACCCACGGCAGCTACGTCCATCCCGGGTTCGACTCCGCGAACTCCTCGCCGGCTGCGCAGGGCAAATGGCACAACGACGGGGCGGACATCTTCACCGCCGCGGTCGGGCTGACCGGCGCCGACAGCTACTGGCGGGTGGACTGGAACACCCTCACCGATCCGACCGTGCCGATCGCCGAGTGGACCTTCGACACCGACAACAACACCGCCACCGGCGGCTCGGCCTGGCCGGCCGGCGCCGGGGTCAGTTCGCCCGGGATCGACAAGGCACTCGTCGTGTCCAGCCACGGCGCGGCGCTCTACTCGGTGTCCGCCGGCGGGTCCTCGATCGTCGGGAAGTTCCCGGTGACCGTGGACATGGCGACCCACTCGTTCATCGTCGCGATCCCGCGCGGCGCGCTGCCGGTGTCCGGGACCTGGCGGATCCGGCTGGCCGCCGGGTTGGCGTCCGGCGACGGCACCACGTTCGCCCCGGTGCCGAGCGCCGACGGCGCCCTGCCCGGCGAGCCGAACGTCTACAACGTCACGTTCCGCAGCTACTTGCAGGAGCCGCCGGTCTACAACCCGGCGCCGCTGAGCCTGCCGGCGGGCTTCCCGGCGGACCTGCCGAACTTCCCGTCCGGCAACTTCTGGATGGAGGCCGACCAGGCGCTCACTCTGGCCGCCGGCGACGTCTCGAAGTTCTCCGCGCTGCTCGACTGGTCGCAGCTCGCCGACCGGGTCGAGACCCCGGAGCCGGAGCCGACCGGCTACACGAACCGCTGGTACGTGTCCGCGGTCGACGTCGGCGAGGGGACCACACCGAACAACTCCGCCGACGCCAGCGGTGACCTCCAGCCGCACTACCTCGGCCGGATCCAGCCCTACGCGGTCTACGTGCCGAGCACCTACCGGCCCGGGGTGGCGATGCCGCTGACCTGGGTCGAGCATTCGCTCGGGGTCAACCTCAACCAGTACGGCGCGGTGGCCTCCGACGAGCTGTTCCTGCAATGCGAGCAGCGTCGCTCGATCTGCGCCACCACCGAGGGCTACGGCCCGTCCGGCTGGTACTTCGACGCCGCGGAGCTCGACTTCTTCCGGGTCTGGCACGCGCTCGCCGCCAGCTACACCCTGGACCCGGAACGGACGACGATGTCCGGCTACTCGATGGGCGGGTTCGCCACCTTCAAGCTGGGCCTCACCTACCCGGACCTGTTCGCCGAGTCGCTCGCCCTCGAGGGTCCGCCCGGCTGCGGGCTGCGGGTGATCGAAGGCCAGGGCAGCGCGGCCGGCGCCGGTCGCTGCACCGCCGACGGGGACACCACCCCGCTGGTCGCGAACGCCCGCTGGGTGCCCTACATCATCACCTCCGGAACCGTCGACGAGCTGGTCCCGGTGACCAGCCTGATCCAGCAGGGGCTGGCCTTCGAAGCCGCCGGCGACCGGACCGTGCTCGCCGAGCTGCCGACCGAGGACCACCTGGCCTACTCGGTGGAGAACGCCTGGGCCGGCCCGGTCGGGGAGCTCAGCGACCCGACGCTCACCAACTCACCGGCCGGCATCCCGGCCCGCACCACCAATCCGGGAACCATCACCTACACCTGGTTTCCCGACGGGGAGCGGCCCGACCTCGGGGTGGCCCCGACCGGCATCTACTGGATCCGCGGGCTGACCCCGCGGACCGCGAAGCCCGGGCAGCTCGCGGCGGTCGACGCGGTGGACGCGGCGCACCCGGACCCGGCGATCGTTCAGCACGTCACGACCACCGCGACGGTCTGGCCGCCGGACCAGCCGGTGGTGCTGCGCGACCTCACCTGGACCTTCGGCGCCCGCCCGGCCGCCCGCCGGCTGATCACCGTGCGCCTCACCGACATCGCCGCCACCGGAATCGACATGGCCCGCGCCCAGCTGCCCGCCGGCTACGTCGACGTGACCAGCGACGGGCCGACCACGCTGAGCCTGGACAACCTCGCCCCCGGAACCCCGGTGACGGCCGGCAACCCGGTCGCCACCATCGCCGGGGCGAACGGGACGGCGGTCGTGGCACTGCCGGCCGGCACCACCGACGTCTGCGTCGGCGCGGGATGCCCGATCGTGTCCACCGGACGGCCGTCGTTCAACACGAACCCGCCCCTGCGCGGGTCGCTGCCGGCGACCGGCGGGGACCCGCTGCTCCCGGCGGCCGGCCTGGTCCTGCTCGGCCTCGGGCTGCTCGCGGGCCGGGCCGCTCAGCGCAGGTTCGGCGTCGGGAGCAGCCGCTCGGCGTCGCGGTCGACGAGGTAGTCCTCGCGGCTGGTGGCGTCCCGGCCGGCCGTGCCCGGGACCAGCCGGAGCACCAGCGTGAGCCCGACCGCGACCAGCAGGTTGAGCACCAGCGCGGTGACCGCGATGTAGCCGTTCTGGCCGAGCACCGGGACCTTCGCGATCGCCCCGCCGAAGTGGTGGGTGATCGGGCTGGTCACGCCGTAGGCGACGACCGTGCCGTACACCATGCCCGCGGCCCATCCGGCGAGCAGCGCCCAGCGGTGCAGCCTCCGGCTGAACAGGCCGATCGCCACCGCCGGGAAGGTCTGCAGGATCCAGATCCCGCCGAGTAGTTGCAGGTTGATCGCGTTCTGGGTGTTCATTCCGAGGACGAACGCGAGCGCGCCGAACTTCACCACCAGGGAGGCCAGCTTGGATACCCGGGCCTGCTCGGCGGGGTCGGCGTCCGGACGGAACAGGTCGCGGTAGATGTTGCGGGTGAACAGGTTCGCCGCGGCGATCGACATGATCGCCGCCGGGACGAGCGCGCCGATGGTGATCGCCGCGTAGGCGACACCGGCGAACCAGCTCGGGAACATCGCGTGGAACAGCAGCGGCGCGGCGAGCCGCGGGTTCGTCGTCTTGATCCCGGCGGCGATCGCCATGAAGCCGAGTAGCGCGATGAACGCGAGCGCGAGGGAGTAGAACGGCAGCGCGGCGGTGTTGCGCCGGATCGTCTCCCGCTCCCGGGTGGCGAGCACGCCGGTGATCGAATGCGGGTACATGAACAGCGCCATCGCCGAGCCGAGCGCCAGGGTGGCGTAGGCCCAGTAGGCCTTCGGGCCGGGGACGAACACGAAGCTGGCCGGCTTGTGCTTCGCGGCGGCGGCCGCGTTGACGGTCGCGGCGTGCGCGTGCACCACGGCGAAGATGTGGCTGTAGCCGCCGAGCCGGATCGGGATGTAGATCACCGCGACCAGGATGACGAGGTAGACCAGCCCGTCCTTGACGAACGCGATCATCGCCGGGGCACGCAGCCCGGCGGTGTAGGTGTATGCGGCGAGGATGGCGAACGCGACGATCAGCGGCAGGTCCTTCACGAAGCCGGAGGATCCGGAGCCGATGCCCATCACCTGGAGCACCGACTGGATCCCGACCAGCTGCAGGGCGATGTAGGGCATCAACGCGAGAATGCCGGTGAACGCGACCGCGACGGCCAGGCCCCGGGAGCCGAACCGGCCGAGCACGAAGTCGGCCGGCGTCACGTAGCCGTGCCGGTGCGCCACCGACCAGAGCCGCGGCATGATCACGAACACGATCGGCCAGACCAGGATGGTGTAGGCGACCGCGAACCAGCCGGTGACCGCGCCGGCGGCGTACATGGCGCCGGGGACGGCGATGAACGTGTACGCGGTGTAAAGGTCGCCGCCGAGCAGGAACCAGGTGACGAAGCCGCCGAAGTTCCGCCCGCCGAGCCCCCACTCGTCGAGGCTGCTCAGCGAAGTCGAGCGCCGCCAGCGGGCCGCGAGGAAGCCGAGCGCGGTGACGAGGGCGAACAGGACCGCGAAGACGGTGAGGGCGACCGCGTTGACCGCCATCTCAGGTCCTGCGCCGGCGCCGGGCGACGAGCACCCGGTAGGCGATCAGCTGGAAGGCCGCGTTGATCAGCAGCCAGAGCACCGAGTACCAGTAGAAGAACGGGATTCCGCCGAGCGCCGGCTTGATCCGCGCGTAGCTGCCGACCCAGAGCAGGGCCACCATCGCGGCGCCGAGCAGAACCCCGGTGACGACGTAGGTGACCGGCTCCTCGGCGAAGGTGGGCAGTCGCCGGGTGAGTTCAGGCGGGGCGGGCGGGTTGGCGGATGCGGTCATCGGGCCACCTCGTCGTCGTCGTGACCGAAAGTCCGGACCAAATGATCGTCCGGTGGCGGCCATTGTCAACAACCGGTTTCGCCCGGGCGCGTCGGCCGCCTGGGGTAGTGGGTCAGTTTGAGCTTGGTCGCGCTTGCTACGGCTTGAACATCTCAGCCGATGAGCGATGCGCCAGTTTGTCGCTGACGACCACACCGCCCTTCATCTTGCCGTTCTCATCGCGGTACATGAACTGGCGAGTCCTTAGCCGAGTGCCGATCTCAGCGCGGACAGCGGCGTATCGAGGGCTGGCGTGCGCACCCACGGCCGTAGACCCGCAATACGTTGCGACGGCCATGGGGAAGATCATCGTGCTGGCGATCAGGTCGCAGGCTTGTAGTCCCGCATGGTTATCGCTATGAGCGAAGACGGGTGCCTCGACCAGCGCCGGGATTGGGTCTCCTCCCGTCCGGAACTTGTCAGTGAACACTGAGTGGGCCGCGTTCACGTTCTGCTTCTGCTCCCGCGCATCGCAGATCATGAGTCCGTCGGACCCCTGACTGACGCAATAGGCGCTGAAGTGGCGCGCGATGTCCTGAACCGCGTAGCAGTAGGTCGCCTTCTGGTCGAGACCCTGAGCGGGCTCCTTGATCCAGACCCGTCCGATGATGCGGCCGTCGTAGGTCTCCAGTAGGTCCACTAGATCGTTACGCACTTGCCGGGCGTGCCTCCGGCGGTTGCGCGAATCCGAGCGAGTTCGCTGGAGAAATTCGGAACCTTTTACTTCTTGAAGAATATGACTCAGACCGGGACCGGTTTCGAAACGCTTCGGAAAGTGGCGACGCTTGAGATCCAGGAACTCGCGGGTAAACGCGGGAACCAAGCGGGACGGGAGCACCAGTCCCATGATGACCATTGCGGGCGTCACGCCTGAGATGGGCGAATTCGGCGGCTCCGAACCGCCTGACTCGTCCACATAGCAGATGTGCATGCCAGTGCTCCCCGACAAAACACTACGGCCACCCCGAAGGGTGGCCGTAGGATGTGGCGTTCGGCAAGCGAACCTGCCTAGGCGCCGATTAGAAGTTCTACCCTGAACAGTAGCGGCGACCAACCACCAATGCCAACCCTACGGAAACTTGTTCCCGCAATTGTCACCCGTATGGCTCAGTTTCGCTCATACGTTCGAGTCGAGTAGCGCCACGATCTCTGCGACGGTCCACACGCGGTCAGCTTTCCCTGCCGCCATCGCGGGCGTGGTCGGATAGCTGCCGTTCGCTTTCGTGAGCGTGATGTGCGGCCTGGCGAAGTTGTACGCCATCGAGTGCAGCGCCACCGCAGCCCACAGGTTCTCGGCTTTCGTCGAAAATCCGTTCGTCAACCGCGTGAAGCGCCGCATCGACATGCGCATCGTCAAGTTCTGCCGCTCCACGAACGACGTGCTGATATGCGCCGGGTCGGGGTCGCCCGTGACGGGCCGACCGTCCAGGCCGATGCACTTCGCGGGGCTGTAGCGCCGTTCGTCGCGCTGGAGCCGCTGGCACGACAGGTCCAAACTGACCCACTACCCCGCCGGGTCGGACTTGCGGCGGCGAAGACCCCGCCCCGGCGCCGGCAGCCCCGTGCTCCGCGCCGAGTGGGCGGTCTGCCCGGGGCCGATCGCCCACTCGCCGCGTGGAGATCTTGCAAAACCGCCCACTCGCCGAGCGCCGCTCCAGGTTACGCCCGTGCGGTGGCCTGCGTCCCGGTCGAGTCGGTGACGACGCAGTACAGCGGGTGCAGCCCGGCCGGGACCGACGCCCCGGTGACCACGTCGTGGTCGGGGAGCACCCACTCGATGAGCAGCACGCTTCCGCTGCCGCCCTGCACGCGAGCCGTCTCCCGCCCGTGCGCCGTAACGACGCTCACCCGCAGGGCCGGGAAGACGGTGATCGGCAGGCGAGCGGTCGCGACCTGGCCGTCTGACTGGGTCGCGGTGACGGTGACCTGGTAGACCCCGGGCCGGGCATAGCGGTGCGGGAAGTAGTTGAGGTTGTTCGCCGGCGTCACCGCCGCGGTGCCGTCGCCGAAGTTCCAGTGGTAGGGCCCCATCGTCGGCGACGGCCCGAGCGGGCAGGGGCTGACGCTCGGCAGCACCGGCGGGTTGCAGGCGCTGGCGGCGGAGAACCGCTGCTGGGACTCGAACCCCTGTAGCAGCGGGTCGAACGAGCCGCCCGCGCCGGTGCCGAGGTCGCCGGCCTGCGGGAACGGGATGATCTGAACGCCGGGCTTGAAGACCCGGGCGAAGTCGTCGTTTCGTGCGGTCGCCTCGGCGGTCACCGTGTAGTTGGCGCCGAAGCCGAGCGCAGCCGCGTCCTGCTGGCCGGCGGTGACGACCTGGTCGCCGAGGGTCAAGCTCGGGTTGAACGTGTTCTCGTCCGCGGAGTAGTAGGTGAACGGGTAGGCGTACACGGGGTAGTCGTAGCCGAGCTGGTCCTGACCCATCCCGATCGCGAACACCCCGTCGGCGCCGGTGATCGAGGAGTCCCAGGCCTGGTGGATGCTCGGGAAGAACTCACCGGGCTCGCTGAGCAGCAGCAGCCCGCCGATCCGAAGCCCGGTCACCCAGGTGCCGATCCCGGCTGTGCCGGCGTAGCCGTAGGGCGCCCAGGCGGACCGGTCGATCGGGTAGGCCAGCGAGTTGCCACCGGCCTTGCTCCACACCTGCCCGCCGTCGAGCGGGGCCACGTCGTCGAGCGCGAGCAGCTCGGGGTTGTAGCCGGGGGTGACGACGTACTGCTCGGCGGCCGCGACCGTGCCGTTGGTGATGGCGTGGGCGTGCCCGAGCGCAGTCATGACGAGTTGGCCCTCGACGGCGCCCATGTGGATCGCGTCGTCGAAGCCGATGGTCTGCTTGCAGGAGACCGTCTTGCCGTTCGAGGTCACCGCCACGTTCGGCAGGTCGCGACTCGGCGCGTTGTCCACCTGCATCGGGCCCGGGGAGTCGCCGAGCGTGCCGTCGGCGATCAGCGCGGTGCCGCCGAGCCGGCTCTCGATCCAGTTCGCCGTGTAGGACGGGAAGTCGGTGCTGAGCAGCGCGGCCGAGGTGCCGTTCGGGCACGCGATATCGCCCGGGCCGTAGACGATGTTCGGGTAGCCGGGCTGGATGACGTAGGTGCCGATCGTCGTACCCGTGGCGGCGTCGCGGGCCCACAGCGCGAGCAGCGCCCCGTCGACCGGCCAGCCCTCGTTGGCGTTTGCGTTCGCGATCCCGGTCGTGGTGAGGAACGAAGCGTCTACGCTGCCCCACGCGAGGGTGGCCGGCCGGGCGTTGGTCCAGGCCTGCTCGAGCGCCCGGGTCGTGGCCGCGGCGACCGACTCGAGGTAGGGCAGCGCGTGGCTCGGCGGCCCCCAGATCCCCATGATCGTCGGCGCGGCGTGCTCGTGCAGGGTCGAGACGATGATGTCCGCCTCGGTCGCGCCCGGGGCACCGTGACCGGCGAGGAACCGCGCGACCGCCTGCCGGACGTTGCTGATCCCGTACGGACCCTCCTGGTAGCCGGCGAACCAGCCCTGGCTGTCGACCCGGGCCAGCTCGACAACCGAATGGCCGTTGCCGATCGCCATCGCCCGCACGGTGAAGTGCTCGGTCCGGCCGGTCAGCGGGTCCACGTGGCGGGCCAGGGTGCCCCCGGCCGGTCCGCCGCCGTAGCCGCCCATGTACACCGGGTACGTGGGGTCGATGTTCACCGTGGCGACGCCCACCCGGAATCGCGCCGGCCCGGCGCTCGGCCGGGCGACGGTCGCCGGGGCGGCGACCGCGACCGTGGCGCCGGCGACGATGCCGAGGGCGGCGAGGACGACCGTCAGGCGGGTGGCGCGCATGCCGCTGTATTCGACGCCGCCGCGCTCCGCACCTGCCCGGGCCGGGGGAAAGCGGACATACGTCCCGAGGTCCGGTATGGTGGCCAGATTACTGCGCCGGGTGGCGCTGTTTTCCAGGAAGGGGCGAGCCATGCGCATCAGCCGCACGAGCGTCGTCGGGGTTGCTGCACTCGGTCTGACGCTGCTCGGCTACTCGGCCGCCGGTGCCGCGCTGGCCAAGGCGCCGCCGTGCCACACCCCCTGCGCCAAGGCGAACGGGAACCCCTACCCGCCCGGTCAGCACTGCGGTACGAGCACCTCGTCGAACTCGATTCCGCCGGGCGGGACGTTCCACGCCCAGTCGCAGACCTTCTGCCCGGGTGAGGACGTCTCCTGGGACGCCCACTCCGCCGGCACCCACCTGGCGACCACCGTCGCGAACGCGCAGGGCGTGGCGAGCGCCACGCTGACCCTGCCCAGCAACTTCTCGACCGGCGGCCACACGCTGACCGCCACCGGGTTGTCGTCCGGCCTGGTCGAATCCGCCGGCTTCACGGTGCCGGCGGCGGCGACCTCGGGATCGGGTGGCCTGCCGTTCACCGGCCTGGAGATCGGGTTGTCCGGCGCGGTCGTCGGGCTGATCGCGATCGCGGTCGGGTCGGCGATGGTCGCGGCCACCCGTCGGCGCCGCGCCACCACCGCCTGATTTAGCCGGGGCCGGGGCGCGACCGCGATAGCTGGCGCGCCCGTCACCGGCAGGGATCGCGCGGTGCCCTGTCGAAGTAGACGACATGCAGCTCAATGTCTCGAAGCTCCGTGTCTCGAAGCTCCGTGTCTCGAAGCTCCGTGCCACCCTGCTCGCCGCCGCGCTGATCGCGGCGCTGGCCACCCCGGCCGCGTTCGCGACTAGCCGGTCCGGCGGGCCGGCCCGGGCGTGGTTCCGGGTGGGAGCGGCGAAGGCCGACATCACCCCGCACAGCCTGACCGGGGTGTATCTCGGTGGCTACGGGATCGGGCCGGTGCACCCCGCCGGCGGCGTGCTCCGCCACATCTACGCCCGCGCGTTCGCGGTCGCCGACCCGGCCGGGCACCAGGTGGTCATCGTCGCGCTCGACGTGCAGGGCTACTTCTACGCCTACCAGAACGGCCCGTACGGCATAGCCGACATCGACAAGGACATGGCTGTCCGGCTGCACATCCCGGCGGCGAACATCCTCATCCAGTCCACGCACACCCACAACGGCCCGGACGCGCTCGGCATATGGGGTGGCGTCCCGGCCAGCTACCTCGCCTACATCAAGGCGCAGACCGAATCCGCGATCGAGCACGCGGTGGCCGCCGAGCGCCCGGCGCAGCTGCGCTGGGCGACCGCCGACATGACCGGCTTCGCCGGAACCTTCGGCTCCAACAGCGACAGCACCAAGACCGGGGACGAGGCGGACTACCCGGTCGACACCCAGCTGCGGGTGCTTCAGGCGGTGAGCCCGCAGGGCCAGGTCACCGCCACCCTGGTGAACTACAACGCGCACCCGACGGTCTACGGGCCGCTCGACCGGGTCTCCCCGGACTGGCCGGGCGCGACCGCGACCTTCCTCGAGCACGCCGAGATCGGGATCTCACCGAAGGTCCGATACGGCTACCCCGGCTCGGTCGCGGTGGTCACCATCGGCGACGTCGGGCACACCTGGCCGGCCGGCACGCCGCGAGGGACCGACCCGAAAGTCGACCCGAGCCCGAAGAGCAGCAACGGGCCGGCCGACATCTTCGGCAACGCGGTGGCCCGGATGGCCATGGGCGCGCTCGCCGGACACCCGACCTACCTCAGCGACCCGCGGGTGGGCGCCAGCGAATCGACCCTCGAGGTGACGAACACCAACGCCGCGCTGCTCGCCCTCGGTATGGCGAAGGTCCCCGGCTACCACATCCTGCGCGCCAACACTCCGCCCTACGGCGCGATCGATGCCTACTTCACCCCGGCCCAGGCGCTGCGGATCGGCGACCTGCCGATGTTCTCCTCGCCCGGCGAGCCGTACCCGTCGATCCACACGAACCTGGCGCACCAGGTGCGGGCGCCGGTGGCGTTCATCTTCGGGCTGGCCAACGACCAGCTCGGCTATGTCGAGTCGCTGTCGGACTACAACGGCGCGCTCCAGTGCAGCTACAGCGACGAGTGGTTCTTCACGATCTCGCCGACCTTCGGTGACGACCTGGTGCGCGCCCAGCGGAGCAACGCCGGAAGGCTCGGCTTCACCGTGACCGACCCCGGGCCGATCGCAAACAACAGCCCGGGCCCGGTCCCGCCGTCGACGAACTGCACCCAGCAGGGGATCGGCCAGCTCTAGACATCCCGTCTCCGACCGCGAGTGTGCAATTTCCGACGCCTTTCGGCGGGGCTTGAGCGTGACCGCTTGTCGAAAATTGCACACTCGGCCCCGGCCGATCCCCGGGGCGGGGCTTCAGTCGCGCCCCGGACGGTCATGGCCGGCCCAGAGGGGGGCCCGTCGGGAGACCTTCCCGATCGCCGTCTTCGGGATGGTTTCCACGCCCGGCGGGTGTCGCTGGCGACCGCCACGTCGGTGCGCCGTGCGTTGGACGCGCTGGTCGCCGACGAGCTGGTCGTCCGCCGCGACGGGGTCTATCGGGTAGTCAACCCGTTCTTCGCCGCATGGCTGCGCCAGGCCGGCTGAGCGGACCGGTCAGGGGATCGCCTGCGCGAACCGGAACAGTCGGGTCGGGTCGTAGCTCGCCTTCACCGCCGACAGCCGCGGCAGGTTCGCGCCGTAGTAGGCCTGCGGCCAGTTCGCGAGATCCGGGTCGATGTAGTTCTGGTATGCCTGGCCGGAGACGTACGGCGCCATCGCGGCCCTCGTGCCCCGCAGCCAGGCCAGCGCGGTGGCGGAGCCGGCTCCGGCTCCGGCCGCCGTGTACTGCAGGCCGAAGGCGACGTCGCGATGGACGAACGCGGTCGCATCGGGGGCGACCCGGTTCACCTCCCCGCCGAACGGGTCGAAACCAACCCCGCACACCGCCGTCGCGATCCGCTGCGCCAGCTCGACCCGGTGAACCAGGGTGGCGATCCCGGACGCGGGCAGCGGGGCGACGCACAGGTCGGATTTCGCTGCCAGGGCCTGCCGGGGCAGGCCGCCCGGCGGCGTCTCGGTATCGAGGTGGCATTCGGCGACCGTCAGCGCCGCGCACCCGGCGTCGACGAGCATGGCGTGCAGGAACGGCCGGGTTTCGCTGAACCGCTGACTGGGCGCGACGCCGACGGCGGAGACGAGCCGGTCAAACAACCGGTCGAGGCTCCCCTGGCCGGCCAGGCAGGTCCCGCCCACCCCGACGGTCGGCGTGGGGGCGCCAGGTCGGGCCAGCAGGTGCAGGTCCGCGAACAGCTCGTCCGGCGCGGCCGGCGCCCAGCGCTGCCAGGCGTCGACCACCCGCGGCGCGGCGGACCAGTCCCATCCCAGCGATCCCAGCGCCACGTCCCCAACTGGGTGGGTCGCCATCGTGAACGCGGTGATGATCCCGAAGTTGCCGCCGCCACCACCGCGGCAGGCCCAGAACAGATCACCGGTGTCGACCTCCCGGACCCGGCCGTCGGCGGTGACGATCTGCACACTGTCGACCGCGTCACAGGTCAGGCCGTAGGCGCGTGAGGTCACGCCGATCCCGCCGCCGAGGGCCAGCCCGGCCAGCCCCACCGAGGGGCACGACCCGGCGGGAAGCGTCCGGCCGGCGCCGGCCAGCCCGGAGTACACGTCGATCAGCCGGGCTCCGGCACCGATCCGTGCGGCGGCTCCGCCCGGGGTCACCACCGACATCTGGGCGACGTCGACCACGAGACCCGCGCCGGTGGAGTAGCCGGCGTAGCTGTGACCACCCGCCCGGGCCGTGATCGGTACCCCCAGGCGGCGGGCGAAGCCGATGCAGGTGGCGACGTCGGCTGGGTTGGCGCATTCCACGATGCCGGCCGGCGACGTGGAGTCGAAGCGCGGGTTCGCGGAGAGGCGGGCCAGCGGGTACCCCGCGTCACCTGGCCGGATCAGGTGCCCGGCGAGGTCGCGTGCCAGCGCCGACCAGTCCGCCGGCCCGACCTTGGTGCTCGGTAGGGGGGTCCCGGAGCCGGGGGCCGGCCGGACCCGGGGGGCACCGGGTGAGCTGCAGCCGGGCAGCCCGGCGAGTGCGGCGCCGGCCGCGAGGCCGCCACCGGAGCGCAGCAGCGCACGACGGGTGAGCATCGCGGACCCCCTCCCGGTGTGGGACGCCCCAGCTGGTGTTCAGGTTGGCGGCCTATTGTCGGTGGATGGACGAGGAGCGGGCGGAAGCCGTGGTCGCCCGGCTGCGGGAGCGCCGGGTGTTCGCGCATGTTGAGCGGGCCGGGGTGTACCAGTTCGGCGTCCGGGTGGTGATCCCCGATGGCCGGGAGGCGGTGTGGGACACCGACGGGAATGCCGGCTTGGAGGCGGTGATCCTCCAAGACGGCGACCTGGTCGGCTACGTCCCGGAGCTCCCCGGGTCCGAAGGGCTCGACGTCGACGGGATGGTCCGGGCCCTCGCCGCCGTGGACTACGACACCCCGCCCGAGCCGGAGCCGCCATCGCACCCGAGCACCCCCGCCCCCGCCGTGGCGCCGGCCGACCCGAACCCCGCGGTCGACCCGATCCCCGCGGCCGGCCCGATCTCCGCGGCCGACCCGATCCCCGCGGTCGGGCCGCTGCCGCCGGTGACCAGGTTCCTGCGCGCCGACCATCCCGAACATCGGCCGCTGTCCGGTCTGCTGCGCCGGCTGTCCGGCCGCCACGCGGACTAGGCCGACGGGTTGGGCGTCGCTACGCGGCGTCGTCCCAGCGTTCCCGAAGCCACGCGTGCACCGAGGGCAACCGGTCGGAGGCGAGGGTGAGGTGGCCGTCGTCCTCCGACAGGCGCGCCGCGACGCCGGGGATCCGCGCCGCCAACCACTCGCCGTGGCCGAACGGGACCATGGCGTCGTGGCGACCCTGCCACAGCAGAACCGGCACCCGGATGTCGGCGACGTCGAAGGCCCCAGGGTCGGACGAAGAGCAGGTTGTCGTCGACCCAGCCGTCCACGCCGCGCCGGCAGCCCGCCGTGACCTGCGCGTGAAGCGTGGCGCCGAACGGGCCGCGCATCACGGCGGCGTCGGTCGCGGTGAGGTAGGGCGCCATGCCCTCGACAACCTCGAGCCGACGCCCGTCGGCCGTCTCGACACTGAAGCGAACCCCAGCCTCCCGGGCAGGCAGATCTCGACACCGCTCGTCGAAGGATGTCAGCCTGGCGCCTCCACCAGGATCCCCATGTCGCCGGCCGCCGCACGAAGCCGCCGGTCGTAGGTGACGATCGCGCCCAGGTCCGCGCCGAGCGACTGCGCCGCAGCGATGTGGATGGCGTCTAGCGAGCGCAGGGCCGACCCGAGCGCCAGGGTGGCTGCGAGGTCGAGCAACTCCCGGTCAAGATTGACCTGGTCAAGCCGAGCGAGCTGTCTCCGCGCGTGTGCCACGGCGGTCGGGCCTCCGGCGAGGGCACGCACTACCTCCACGCGCGCGAGCGTGCAGGTCACCCGACCCACCCCGCGGTGCCGCCGGAGGAAGCGCCTGAGTGCCGCCGATTCGACTTCTTGCTGCACGAGCTTCACCAGCGCCGACGAATCGAGGTAGAGCCTCACCGCTCGTGCGCGCGCATTCGCGCCAGCAAGCCGGACGCGTCGATGCCGTAGTCAGCAGCCGGTTCGTCACATACGTCGGCGTCATCCTCGGCGACGATTACCCGGCCGCTGGCCACCAGGGCCGCCCAGGGGTCGCGGCTGACCGGGACCAGCCGGGCCACGGGACGGCCCCGATCGGTGATCTCGAGGGTCTCGCCCCTGGTGACGCGTTCCAGATAAACGCTCGCGTGCTGTCGTAGCTCTCGCACACCGATGCGCTCCATGTGCTACATAGTAGCACTAATGACGACAGTTCCTTGATCGGAACACCCGCGCGGGCGCGCTAGCGATATCCGACTGGCCCGGCCCCGGGATCGTCGTTACGGTTGATCACATGCCCTCGACGCCGCCGCACGAGGCACCCAGCCGGCGCCGCGCCGCCTCGGGTGTGCAGGCGGCCTATGACGTATCGCCGGGGCCTACGACGCCCAGCTCGGTGGCGAGCTCGATGGCAAGCCGCTCGACCGTTCGCTACTTCAGGGTTTCATCGAGTTCGTCGGCGGGGGCACCCTGGCGGATGTGGGCTGCGGCCCCGGGCACGTCACCCGCTCTCTCTCGGCGCGGCACCCGCAGGTGATCGGCATCGACCTCTCACTGGGCATGATCCGGGTCGCGCGCGATCGCGTTGTACTCGATCATTCACCTGACAGCGGACGAACGGGTCCTCGCCTGCCGGGAGTTCGCTCGGGCGGTGCGTCCGGGTGGCTGGTTGCTTGTGGCGTTCCACATCGACAGTCCCGACTTCGCGACCGGCGAGGTCAACCGCCCAGCTGGTTCGGGGAGTCCGTCGAGCTGGACGGTTACTTTCTCGAACCAACCCAGGTCACCCGCGACATCGAGGACGCAGGGTTCGTGGTCATGTCGACGGTGATCCGACAGCCCTGGCCCGACGTCGAGCACCCGAGTCGACGCTGCTACATACTCGCGCAGCGGCGCTGAGCCGGGTGCCGGCGCTCGCCGTCGAGGGCGACGCAATCCCGCGGCGCGAGGAGGCTGGTCGAACGGCACCTACGAGATTGGCCGGGACCCCGACGGTCACCGCAAGGGCATGACCGGACAGGTGGGCTGCTGGAAGACAGCAAAGGCCAGTTCGGGCAACTTCTGGAGGGTGGCGCCACCGGACAGGAGCCGGTGAACGATGCCGACGGCAGGTTCATCGCAGCCACGAGTACGTCGACGGCAACGCCATAGGTCTCACCCGGACGCCCGCGCGATGAGTTGATCCGGGCTTGTTCGTCCTAACCTGTGACCTCGACACCGGGAGGCGACAATGGCGAAGATCACGAAGCTGGGCCGGGTGATGGTGCCCGTAGCCGATCAGGACGAGGCGATCAGCTTCTACACGACGAAGCTGGGTTTCTCCGTGGCCGCGGACGTCCCGTTCGGCGAGCATGACCGGTGGGTCGAGGTCGCCCCGCCGGCTGGCGGCGCGACCCTGGCCCTGGTGCCGCCGCGGGGCGACTACCAGCCGGGGCGGATGACCGGGATCGCCATCGACTCGCCCGACCCGGCGGCAGATCACGCTGAGCTGCGGGACAAGGGTGTCGACGTCGACGCCGAGCTGATGGGCGGCGACGGGGAGGTTCCGTCGATGTTCTTCTTCCGCGACAACAACAAGAACCAGCTAATGATCGTCCAGTCCGGGTAACGGCTGCCCCGCCGTAGCCTCGCTCCCAGGTCGCGTGTAACTACAGCCGCCGAGAAACCCTGCGCGCCACCTCGTTGGCGGTAACGCGATCGGCATCGGCGGCCACCTCGACCTGGCCAACCAGGGCGACGCCCGGACCGGGTCCGCGAGGGCGATCGCTCGGTTGGGGGGACCACCGGGGTTCGCGTGGGGGGTGACGAGGTGGTCGCGGAGCGGGGGAGGTTGGCGCCAGTCACCGTCCGCGGCCTTGGTCGCATGGCCGTCGTGGAGCGTTGCGGGTCAGCCGGTGCGGAAGCACACGTCGATGTCCCACCGGGCGAAGCTGAGCGCCTCGTAGACCTTGATCGCGTTGGTGTTGGACTCGTCGACGTACAGCATCGCCTGGGACAGGCCGCGGGCCCGGAGATGGCGCAGTCCGATCAGCGTGAGCGCCGGGCCCAGCCGCTGGCCCTGCGCGGACGGGTCGACCCCGACGACGTAGACCTCGCCGATCGGCTCGTGGTCGTGCGCGCCGTTCGCGCCCGCTCCGTGCACCTTCGTCCAGTGGAAGCCGACCAGCCGCCCGGCCCGCTCGGCGAGGAAGAACCCGGCTGCGTCGAACCACGGCTCCCGCTCCCGGGTCCGTAGGTCCGCGATCGTCCACTGGCCCTGGTCGGGGTGGTCGGCGAACGCCCGGTTGTTCACCTCGACCCATGCCGCCTCGTCCTGCCCGACTACGAAGGTGCGGACGCTGACGCCCGCCGGCAGGTCCGGCGCCGGCAGCGGAGCGAACAGGGATCGCCGCATCTGCCAGAGCACGCGCTCGCGGTGAAAGCCCATGGCATGGGCGAGCGCGGCCGCGGAGTCGAGGGTCTGCTGGCCGTGCGCCCACAGCCGCATCCGGCCGTCCGGGGAGTCGGCGAGCAGCGCCTCGACCAGCAGCCGCCCCAGCCCGGATCGGCGGGCCTCGCCGCGGACCACGACCTCGGCGCTGGGACCCTCGACGACGTCGGTCACGTCGAGATGCGCGTAGCCGGAGAGCAGGTCGCCGGACCACACCAGCAGGTTGTGGGCGGGGGCGTCCCCGCCGTAGCGCAGATGCAGCATGACGTGCTCGGACAGCGGCCGCACGCCGTCGGCGTCGGTGACCTCGTCGACGAGCCGGAGAACCTCGCGAACCTCGGCGTCGGTGAGCCGGTCACGCCGTTCCAGGCGGGTCGAGGCGTCCACACTGGTCACAGCCGCCACCATAGGGCCCATGTCGGCTGTCTCCCGGGTCCGCGGTGTGGCGGCCGCGATGGTCGTCACCGGGCTGCTGGTCCTCGGGTTCGTCGGGATCCGGGTGGCGACCCACGGCGGCCGGCTCGGCGCCTTCGCCGTCGCCGGCAGCGCGTTCGTCCACGGCGCTACCCCCGACCTGCCGGTCACCGCGCACAGCACCGGGTACGACGGGCAGTTCTACTACCGGCTCGCCCAGGACCCGCTGACCCGCCGGGTGACCGCGGACGGGATCACCCTGGACAACCCGAGCTACCGCCAGCAGCGGATCGGGTATCCGGCCACCGCTTGGCTCCTCGCCCGGGTGACCGGTGCGGCCACCTCGCTGGCCCTCGTCCTCGTCAACGCGCTGGCGGTCCTCGCGGTCGGCGGATTGGGGGCGCTGTGGGCCCGCCGGCTCGGCCGTTCCCCATGGTGGGGGGTGGGCCTGGCCGCGTCCCCGGCGTTGCTCATCGCGCTGGCCCGCGACCTCACCGAGCCGCTGGCGACCGCCGCCCTGCTCGCCGGACTGCTCGCCTGGACCAGCCGGCGGCGGGGCCTGGCCGCACTCGCCTTCACCGCGGCCGCCCTGACCCGGGAGACCACACTCGCCGTCGTGTTCGGTCTCGCGCTGACCGCCGCCTACTGGGCGTGGCGGGATCGCCACCGTCGCGATGCCCTTACCGGCCACGCCGCGGCGATCGGCTGTCTCGCAGTGCCGGCTGCGGTGGAGATCGCCTGGCAGTTCCATCTGCGCGGCGTGTGGGGTGGCCGCTTGCCGGTGCAGTCCGGCCACGGGCAGCTCGCGCTGCCGTTCCTGTCGCCGATCCGCACTTTCTTCTCCGGGGTGAGCTCGATCGGGCTCAGCCACCAGGGCGTGCTCGACGGGATCTGGTTCGCGGATCGGATCCTGCTCGCCGCCCTGCTCGTCGTGGTGGCGCTCGGCTGGTCCCGTTCCCGCCTCCCCCCGGACATCCGGGTGGGCTGGGTGGTGGCCGCGCTGATCGCGGTAAGCGTGGTCTGGGCGCGGGACGTGCAGTTCGTCCGGGCCGCCAATGAGGCCATCGTGGTCGGCCAACTCGTGCTGCTCGGCCGATCTGACCGGACGGCGACCCGGGGCCTGCTCGGTGTCGGCGCCTGGTCCGGGCTGGTCGCCGCGCTCTACGCCGTGGCACTGTAACCGATCGTTTCGACCGCGTACGGCCCCATCCGTGGTGCCGTATTTTGCGGTCCGGAGTGCGGCGACGGAGTGCGGCGGCGAGGTGTGGACCCGCGAGGCCGGGCGCAGGCTTCGCGCCACCCGTCCTCGTGGGCTTGGCTGGCGAGCCGCCTGGGCAGCGGCGGGCTCGGACGTCTGGGGCGCCGGCGCGGATCCGAAAACCCGCTATCGCTGGGGCCTTACTCCTGCACTCGTTGCAGGCGCGCCGAGACGTGCGGCTGGAGCGCCTCGCCGACCGCGGCCAGCTCCTCGACGTACATCAGCTCCGCTCCGACCAGGCCGTAGAGCCGGTGCTCGGCGGTGACCTCCTTGGCGGTGCGGGTGCGCACTACGGCGTCGGTGGCGATCTCCACCCGCTGCCCGGTGACCTCGCCGTAGAACACCTCGACGACACCGGTGGGGTGGGCCAGCATCACCTCGAGTGTGCCGTCGCCGGCCGGGCGCCAGTAACCGCTTTCATGGGCGAGCGGTCGACCGTCGTCGCTGGCCCAGGTTCGCGAGGTGTAGGCCAGCACCGGTTTGCCGTAGCAGACGAAGGTGATCTCCTGGGTGAACGCGAAGTCGGGGATCGTCGGGTAGCTGCCTTCTCCGGTGCCCCGCCAGGTGCCTAGCAGGAACTCCAGTGGCTGGAGCGCCGCGGGTAGGTCCACGGTCAGGCCCCGTACCCGGGGGTGCCCGGCGGGCGCGGTTCCGCGCGCCGCGAAATGTCCACGGACCGAGAGGCTACCGGTGCGAACCCAGGAGCTGGTGTCTTCGTCGCGTGGCGGTCCCTGAGTTCACGCTCGGGTTTGGGCGAATGTCCTTGCTGGTAAGGGTTTCTTCCGCGGGGACGGTTCAGGACGCTTCAGTGGTCTGACATCAAGAACGATCTGCACCGCTGAGCTGCGGCTCAGGCTGAGTGAGAAGTCAGGCGCAACCCCGAAGTGTCGTGCTCGACGCTTTTACGATGGTCCTGATGCCCGCCTGGTTTCGTCTGCCGAGGGCGGTCACGGCCACCACACTGGCGCCGCGCTCGGCCAGGATCGCGCACCACGCCCGGCCGACCACGACCATCATCACAAAGACAAGGCAGAACCAGACGTACCAGGTGATCGCCGTGCCGAAGTTCAAACCGGGCACCACCGTGCCCGCGAAACCGAGCAGGATCACCAGCCAGAAGACAATTTGGTTCGGCAAGATGAGCATGAATTGGAATCGTCGGCTGCGCAGCAACTTCGCCACCCGCGGGGAGCGGGTCACGTGTCAGCCGCCGGGCGGGTCGCTCGGTGCAAGATGCTCCGTGCGACCGCGCACCACCGGATCACGGAGCAGCACTGCGCCCGCCCGGTCCGGCGCCGCCCGGTCCTCTGGTGACTCGACGACCGTCATGGACGGCTCCTCACGTATAGTGCACCTATGGACGTCGTGTGGCCCGACCGTGGTATACGCTCGCCATACGTCAAGGGGACGACTACACTTCCTGGAGTGAGGATGACCCTGACCAAGCGCGGCGACTACGTCGTCCGGTCCGCGTTGTGCTTGGCCCGCGCCCACCCGGGCGGCGAGAGCCGCAAGATTCGCGAGGTGGTCGCCGAAATGGCGGTACCGCAGACCTACGCCTCCCAGATCCTCGCCGACCTCGTGCGGGTGGGCCTCGCCGCCTCCAAAGCCGGCAAGGACGGCGGCTACCGGCTGGTCCGCCCCCCGGAGACAGTCAGCTTGCTCGAGGTCGTGGAAGCCGGCGAAGGCCCGCTGAACGCCGGCCGGTGCACGCTGGGTGACGGGCCCTGCCGCTGGGACGCCGTCTGCCCGTTGCACGAGACTTGGCGCGCCGCGACCACCGCACTCCGCGACGTGCTCGCCGCGACCAGCCTCGCTGACCTGGTCGCCCGCGGCCGGGCACTCCAGGCCGGTACCGCCACGCCGCCGACTGACTCGCACCGCCGTACCTGCACGACCATCACGATCTCCGATCGCGTGCACATCGAAGACGGCGCGATGGCGGTCACCGACACGCTGCGCCACGAGCCCCACCTGGTCGCTATCGTTGGGGCAGCCGCCCGGGACGCCGAAGCTCTCCGCGAACACCTCGACCCAGCTGCCCCGTCCTGGGCACCGACCCAGGTCGCCGTCTCCATCCAAACCCGAAGCGACATGGCCGACCGGCCACCGACGCTTGACCTGGCCTGCGCGATCACCACCGCAGCGGGCGACCCAATCCACCTAGAGATGGCCCTACGTGTTCAACAACTCGACCCCGTCCGCACCGAAGTCCGCGCCCGCGCCCGGCTGCGACCACCCCCCGGCACGCCGGAACCACTCACCGAACTGCCCAGCACACTTGGCCGCACCCTCGTCCGCTCCCTGCTGCGCCAACTCGCCCACACGGTCGAACACCCCAAGGAGTCTGTCGCGCGTGCAGGCTGAACCGACGATCTCGACATCCAAAGGCGCACAACTGTTTATGGTGGGGTGGTGCGGGGCTTGATCTCGTCGGCGGTGCCCATCGCGTCCCCGGTCGTCGACCCGACGCTGCGGCGGCTGGGCACGCGGGTTCGTCGGCTCCGCGAGGACCGTGGGCTGAGCGTGGAGCGGCTCGCGGAGCTGGCGGACCTCAGCGTGCGCGGGGTGCTCTACCTTGAGCACGGCCGCCGTGATTCGCGGGCGAGGACCCTGCTGGCGCTGGCCGCCGCGCTGGGCGTCGGGATCGGCGAGCTGTTCGTCGACGAACCCGCCGGCGGGCGCGACTCGGCCGGCGCCCCTCCCCCGCGAGTTGACCCGGTCGGCCCGTAGGACGAGGTCCGACTGGAGGGCCGCACGGCTGGGCGGCGGCGCTGTCCGGGCGTCCGGTTACCCCGAGACGCGATCGACCGCTGCCGGGCCGATTGTGCCCGGGGGATGTCGGCCCGTCCAGCGCCCGGCTGACCGCCTGACGCGCGCAGCGGGTTTCGCGGGCGATCTCGCGCACCGTCGCCGGGTCGGGAGGCGGCGAAGATCGTCACCCGGTGGCGTGCGCCCTGCTCAGGGGCCGGCTTGCACTTCCTAGCGACGACGCAGTAGGAGTTGATCAAGGACTTACGGAGGACCCCCTCAATTTGGGCCTGAACCGGCGGGTGGGACTGCCAGGTAGGTCGAACTTGACGCTGGCGAGGCCGGTCAGGTCGCCGCTGATCTGTCGGGCTCCGAGGAGCTTGCCGGTTACCCGTCCGTGTGCGAGGTCATCGAGCGCGGTGCTGGCGGCGGTCACCACCTGCGGGCCGTAGACGGCGAGTGCGGCCAGATCACCGGGAACAGCGGGATGGGCGCTGAGCCGGTAGCGGGCTGGCTTGGCCCGCCGTGTCACGCCGACTCGCGGCCGGAAGCCTTCTTCATCGCGCTTGCAATAGCCGCGTCGAGTTCCCCTTCGCTCAGCCACGGACGGCGGTCAGCGAGGCGCCGACGGGCGAGATCGACGTCCAGCTCGTCCTCGGCGTGGGCTAGCAGCTTCTCCCAGGTGGAGATGGGCACGAGCACGGCCTGAACGCGGCGGTGCGACCCGAAGAAGACCGGCTCGGGGTCCCCGGCGTCGAAGCGCTTGGTGATCTGACCGAGGGCCGCTCGGACCTCACTGGTTGGGACTATCGCCTCCGCCATTGGGGTAGGATAACAGGAACTTGTACAACTTTCCGGCCGGACAGGCTCGGCTACGGACCCGGGCTGGCCGGCGCGGACTGTGGCTCGCCGCCATACGGTGTGCGTAAAGTCGTCGCGCTGGGCTTCATACCCGCCATGGAGTTCATTTTCGTCGAGCGACGACTCGCCGTCATCGGTGTTTGGGCCGTCCCACCCATGTGTAGGTGGTCGGCGCGGCGCGGCGACGCTTGCCCGACAGATCATGAGAGTCCGGGGTCCGGCTGCCTGGCGGGTCCTTTCGGTGCGCTTGTTTCGAAGATCGGGACGGTCGATTGCGCCCGCCGGTGACCAGCGAGCGGCCGCGGGCTCACCGGTCACGCCGCCCGCCCGGCACCCCGACGACGGCTCGCGCCGCTCAGCGTCGGACTCAGCCTCAGATCGAGCGCGCTTTCGGCACCGACGCGCCGCGGCAGTGAGGGGAAGCAGCGGCGGTGTGCCCGCTCGATCCGGCCCTCCGGCACGCACGCGGCGATCAGCTGCAGCGCCGCAGGCCGGGGGGCCAGCTGCTCGGGCAGCACGAGTCCCGTCCCACCCGGGCGGGACGGCCCGTGACCACGTTCGACCCGATCCATGACCCCTCCTCGATCCCGCGCCAGATCGCCATCACCGAGTAGCTTCCCCCCGCTCACGGGCTCGATTGCATTTCCGCGCGGGATTGCCCTCAGAAACACGGAACGCCCACGCCGGCTCCCAGCGTTACCCCGTTGAGTGAAGCTGTCGGTAATGAGGAGCATCCCCCGATTTGAGGCACTTACGAAAAACCTGCTCGCCGTCTCGAAGGACGAGTTGGACGCGAGACGCCACAAGGACTAGGCGTGCCCCGTGAGCGCGGCGTAGGTGAGGGGACGGTCGCTGACCATGCCGAGGACGGCCGTGAAGCGGCCGAGGTCGGTCAGGTCGCGCCGGTTGAATGCGAACACCCGCTCGTCCAGGTAGCGGAACAGGTGGAAAGGCTCCACGTGGACGCTCTACGAGGACGGGCAGTCGATGCCGTTTGCCGACCGGCATGGCGGCGTGGTCGTCACCGGCTACCCGGCTGACCTTCCTGGCTACACCGCGGCGCTGCCCCGGTTGGTACGCCGCCAGATTCGGGAGGCGTTGCTGCCGGAGTATGAAGGGGCCTTGCGGTTGTTCGACCCACGCTTCGATCTGAACTGGTAGGCGTAGCGTGGCTGCGGTGGATGCGCCGCCGGTGCTGGCCGCTGACCTGACTTTCGTGAAGGTTGATGGCGGTCGCGCCTATGCGAACCTGGCCAACTGGGACGAGGACACCGATCCGTATGAGGGTCAGCACGTTCTCGCCGCAGACGGCGGATCGGAACGCATGGAGGCGATCGTTACTGAGATTCGCCCCGATGGCACCCTGGTACTGACCATGCCCGCGTACGCCAAGCCGCTGCGGGTCGCCGGCTAACCGAGGCTCGGCCACTGCCCCATAGCTGGGAAGGCATCTACGCCGGTTCCGAGACTCGCTTCGCTCGCTCGAAACTGGTGGTCCCTTCGGGGCAGTTTTGGTGACGAGCCGTGGGTGATCTTGCGGTTCGTGGATGGCGACTGATGAGTTCAGCGAGCGGTACGCGGATCTGTTGACCGGTAGCTACGACTGCGTGGACCGGATCGTGCTGAACGCCCACCTCAGTTTGGGCTACTCCCCGGGCGGGTTCCGGACCTGGTGGCGGGGCTGGCACGGTGACGACGCCACGTTGGACAACGCGCACTTGATCCGGCCGGCCGGCCGGATCTCCCGGCGGGTACGGGCCTGGGCGAAGGCGAACGGGGTGCGGGTGATCGACTGTGAGCGGAGCGAGCGCAAGCACCGGATCGCTGAGGAGTACCTGCGGGAGCACACCGTGGGCGTCGGGGTGTTCCTCATCCTGGTCGCCCGGGCACCGGCGACGGTGTGGAAGGTCATGTCAACAGCTCTTGGGTCTCGACGAGGTTTTGCTCGAGTTCGGCGACACGGCCCTGTGTAGGGCGCTGGTCCGTGGCCAGATCGCCCCGACGCTCTCGTCGAGGACGCTCTGACCGAGCATCTCGCCGAGCCGGCGGCGCAGAGCCGCCATGTCCGCCTCCAGGCGATGGTTGCGGGCCTTCGCGTTTTCGAGATCCGCTCGCAGCGAAGCTGCCGTCACCCGGACACCTGCCGATGTCGCCGCAACGTGCTGATCGGCGACTTCTGCGGCTCGCCGGCTGACCTCGGCGCGCAACTCTGGGTGATCGTAGATGAAGCGGCGGCTGACGCCGGCCTTGCGGGCGAGGAGGGCGAGCACCGGTGGTCCCCCTGCGGCCACCATGGCGTCGAGGGCTGCGACGACGCGTGCCGCCTTGGCAGCCGAGTCGGCACGGCGAAGGCGAGCCAGCTGTTCGCTTCGATCAGTCACCGGTGGTCTTCTTCGCTGCCGTTCGTTCGATTGTCGGGAACAACGTGGGGCGACGCTGGCGTGCGAGCCCCTGCAGTTCGACAGGAACGGCGTCGGTGAGACCAGCACGACCGGTGCGCATGGTGGCGATGGCAGCTTCGATCGCCTGACGGTCGTCCGCGTCCAGGTTCGTCGGGTGGGGGACGTTTCGCGACGTCGGGTTTGGCGGTCGGGACGGCCGCTCAATGTTCGGCCGGGACGTGCTCGTGATGGTCGATTCGCCGCGCGTGTGCCGCCCGTTACCCGGTGGATCCCGGTGACCCCCCGCCTGGCCGTTGCGGCGAGTACGGCATCGCCGGGGCGCTCGGCCTGCCGCCCAAGACCGCCGACAACGCGATCCAGCGGGTCCGCCGCAAGGCGCGCCGCGCCCGCCACAACGACCAGCTGGAGCGGCGGGCGGCCGACAGCGACCGGCCCGCCGAGCCGAGGAGCCGCCCCGACCCCGGCCCGCCGGAACCGCGAACCACCGGCCGGGCGCCGCGCCGGCCGCGAACAGCGCCCCTGTGACCAGGCCCCCCGCGGGCCGCCGTTCCCCCCGGGGCATCGACCCGCGGGCGGGTCACCCAGCCGCACCGCCACCCGGCTGTTTGTGCTGGTGGCCGTCGCCGCCGGGCGGGTCGGCCTGCCCGGCGTGCCACCCGGATCGGGTGTCCCCCCCGGCGGGTCCGTCGTCGAACAGTTCGCCGACCCCGACGCCCAGCGCGGCGGCGATCGCCAGCAGGGTCGACGCCCGCGGGTCGCGGTGGCCGTGCTCGAGGTAGAGCACACCGCGCACGCTGAGGCCCGCCTGCTCCGCGAGCCGCCCCGCGGTCAGACCGCGGTCCGCGCGGAGCTGGCGCACCCGCGTCCCGAGTTGCAGGAGCGTCGGCGGGACGACCGGGGACGAGGCGGGCACCCCCCGAC
>DATLTS010000061.1 GCA_035533475.1 Mycobacteriales bacterium
CGACAGCCGGCCCCGAGGCATACCTCCAACCCGACCCCCCCGCGCTACCACCACACAGCGCCAACCAGCAGCCCGCACCAGGCGCCCAAAACGATCACTCAAATGATCAGCTGTGCCCAGCGTGAAAGATCAAGGCTAGGCCTCCCGAAGGAGCCGGTTTCCGTGAGTGCTGACCCGCCGGCCGCTGCTACAGCCGAGCCTCCCATGAGCCCGGCTGCCCTCATTAGTTTCATGGGCGCGCCCGACATCTGTGGACAACTCGGCGCGTCTCACGATGCCCCGGGATGTCCCAGGACGTCCGGCCGCATCTTCGGACAACTCGGGCCCCGTCGGGATGACTCGCAGTTGTCCGCAGCTGGGCTGGCGATGTCCGTGCGCGTGCCTCGACGATGCCTTCGTCCGATCCTTTCGAGCGCATGGAGGTGCGCGATGGCAATGCGTCTACCGATCGACACCACCGGGCTGACCCTGCTGGTGGGGCTGGCACCTGAGCCGGTGGTCGATTTCGAAACCCGCCGGCCGAAGGCGGATGAAAACGGCGAGCCGCTGTTCGCGCTGCAGCTGGTGGCGCTGTCCAGCGAGGGCGCCGAGGTGATCAACGTCAAGGTCCCGGGCGAGCCGAAGGGTTTGACGCTGGGGACGCCGGTGCGGGTGGTCGGGCTGGTGGCGCTGCCGTGGTCGATGGGGGAGCGCTCCGGGGTGTCGTTTAAGGCTGCCAGGGTCGAGGCGCTGCCCGCCGGCGCCGTGGGCGCTTCGGCCGGCAAGCCGGCCGCCTGAGCGGGGGTGGTGCCGCGATGCGTTTCAAAGCGTTCTGCCTGCTGGTGACGTGTGTCCGACTTAATGTCGCAAGATCGCGTTTGATTAGCCAACATCGTGGGGTTCCGGGACGGGTTGATCTTGCCGGTTGTGGCGGTGCCAGGCAAGCCGGCGGAGTCGGGCTGTTCGAGTCCTGCTTGGCGGGCTTTGCGGATGGCCTCACCTCGTCCTTCGTGTTCGTCGTTGGGGGTGACGTAGCCGATCCCGGCATGCAGCCGGGTCCCGTTCCAGATCGGGCGGATGACGGCGAGCTCGGCGCGCAGGGTCGCTGGGTCACGGATCGCGAGCAGGTGCGCGTGCTCGCGTTTGAGGTGACCGTTGAAGCTCTCGATCCAGGACTGATCGGTCGGGGTGCCGGGACGGCCGAAGTGCCGGGCGATCGCGTGCAGGGCCATGAACTCCCGGGTCGAGCCGGAGGTCATCTGCGGGCCGTGTCCGACACCGCGAGCAGGATCGGCCGGCGCTCGTCGTCGACGGTCAGGTCGACCCGGGGGTCGCCGTACCGGGCGTCGATGAGCTCGAGCATGCCCTCGTCGGTCAGGGCTTGGGTGAAGGCGAGCTCGACTTGGGTGGAGGTCTCTTCGGCGGACACGATCTCGGTGAGCCACTTGCGGCTGACCAGATCCTCGATGATCAGCACGGCCATCCCGCAGGCCGGGAAGTGAGTCGCGTCGTAGATCCAGATGCTGTTGGGGGTGTAGTCGGCCCACTCCGGGAACGGCCGGCGGACGCTCTTCCCGGGCCGGGGCAGCGGCCGGAAGTGCTTGTCCGCCCGGTGAAGTACCCGCCGTACGCTCGACGGGGACACCCACACCCGGCCCAGGTAGGACCCGCGGTGCGCGAGCTTGCGGTGGGAGCGGTCGATCTCGCCCCACTCGTCGAACAGCGCCAAGATCTCGGCCGCTTCGGCGGGGAGCAGCCCGTGCATCGGGGCCCCACCCGGCTGGTGATCATCGAGCTGGCCGTGCCCGCGGCGGTGCAGCCAGCGGAACGCCCGACGCTCGTCCAGCTCCAGCACCCGGCAGGCCCCGCGCAGCGACCAGCCCCCGGCCAGCGCCGCATCGAGCAGCGCGAGCAGCGCCGTCTTGGTGGCCGCGTCCGCGCGGCGTGGGACTTGGCCACTCAGCCCCAACGCCCTTTTCCCTCGACCAGCATGAGCTTGACAGCCATCTCCTTGAGCGCCTCGGACAGCCGGGCCACCTCGATCTTCGCCAGCTCGAGTTCGTAGTCGCGTTCCCGGCCATGCACCCCCGGCCGGGACGCGGCGAGCGCGGCCAGCGCGCCCTCCTTCGCGACCGTCCGGATCCGCATGATCGTCGAACGGTCGACCTGCTCGGCCGCCGCGACCTCGGCGATCGTGGCTTCCTGACGGACCAGCTGCAACCAGATCTCGTACTTCTGCGAAGGGCTCAAGAACCGCTTCGCGCGCCGGCCAGCACGGCCAGTTCCACCCTGTTCGTCTGCCATGATCAGATCCTCCGGGATAGAGCGGAGAACCCGTGGGATGTTGTCTGATCAAAACCCAAAACTCTGACAGCAAGTCAGACTCAAGACACTGGTTGTGCTGTTGGTGTGGGTGCCCGCGGTGTTGACGGCGGCCGCCCGCGGCCTGCGCGACGCCGCCCTCGGCGTCGCGCACACGCTGCTGGCTGGTCTCGGTGGCTGAGTTCCGGCGGCGCGAGCCGTCGATCGGTGAACAGCTATTGGACGCTGCGGTGCGCACCGTGGCCTGGTGGCGGCTGGAGTTGGGTCTGCTCGCGGGCCTGGCGCTGGCCGGCTGGTGGCTGGCCGGGGCGGTTACTCCCGCGCTGGGGGTGGCCGCCCCGGCCGCCGCGGTGGTGACGGTTCTCGCGGTGCCGCGGCTGCGGGTGATGCTGCGGGGGGCCCTGTCGCGGGCGCGGGCCCGCCGGCGCTGGTGCCGCGGCTGCCGGGCGGCCGCGCTGCCCACGCTCAAAGACCGCCCGGCGCCGGGGGTGATCCGGGCTCGGCCGGTGCCGGCTGGGGATCTGCTGGAGCTGCGCGTGCCCTTCGGCACCGCGGTGGCCGACCTGGAGGCCGGCAAGGACGTGCTGGCCGCCGCCTTGCACGCCCGGACGGTGCGGGTGACCCGCGACCCGGTGAACGCCCGGCACGCCCGGGTGCTGGTCGTGCGACGCGATCCCCTCGGCGACGGGCGGGAGCGGGTGTGGCCGCGCGCGGACGCGGCCCGGGTCTCGCTGTGGGAGCCGATTCCGCTCGCCGTCGGTGAGGACGGGGAGACGGTGAGCGTCTCGCTGCCGGAGCGCAACCTGCTCCTCGGCGGGGAACCCGGCGCCGGGAAGTCGGCGGCGCTGTCGCTGCTGGTGGCGAGCGCGGCGCTGGACCCGACGGTGGTGCTGTGGCTTTTCGACGGGAAGTTGGTGGAGCTGGCGAGCTGGAACCGGGTGGCCCACTACAGCGTCGGCCCGGATTTGGCCGAGGCGAACCGGGTCCTCGCCGCGCTGCAGACCGAGATGGATGCCCGCTACCAGCTGCTGCTGGCGCATCGGGCGCGCAAGGTCACCCCCGAGCTCGGCTTGCCGCTGCACGTCGTGGTCTGTGATGAGTTGGCGTTCTATCTGCACACCGGCGAGCGCAAGGCCCGGGTGGAGTTCGCCGAGTTGACCCGCGACCTGGTGGCCCGCGGTCGGGCCGCCGGCATCATTGTGCTGGCCGCGACCCAAAAGCCGTCGGTGGACATCGTGCCGTCGGCGTTGCGGGATCTGTTCGGCTTTCGTTGGGCGTTGCGGTGTTGCACCCCGCAAGCCTCGGACACGATCCTCGGCCAGGGCTGGGCCGCGCAGGACTATTCCGCGGCGGACGTCGATGCGGCGCACCGCGGCGTGGGCTACCTGCTGCACGAGGGCGGGGCGCCGGTGCGGTGCAAGGCGTTCTACCTCGACGACGCGGCGTTGGACCGGCTGGCTCGCCAAGCCGAGGAGCTGCGCGGGGTGACGCCTTCGGCGCCGTCGGCGGTCCGCCCTCCGTTGCGGGTGGTCAGCGATGCGCGCTAATCCGCGGCTCGCGGCCGAGCTGGTGGCGCGGGCCGGTGCGCCAGATTACGAGCGGTGGTGGGCCCAGGTGCGGGCCACCGGCTACTGCGCGGCGCCGGTCCGGTTGGCCGGGGCGGGCTGGCGGGTCGATCCGGGCACCGGTGAGATCCTGGGCGCCTACTCGACGAGGGTCGAACCGGACGGGGCGCTGCTGACCGCCTGCGGAAACCGTCGGGCCGCGGTGTGCCCGCCGTGCTCGGCGGTCTACCGCGCGGACACCTGGCAGCTGGTCGCCGCCGGGCTACGCGGCGGGAACGGCCTGCCGGAGTCGGTCGGGGAGCATCCGCGGGTGTTCGCCATGTTCACCGCGCCGTCGTTCGGCGCCGTGCACTCGGCTCGAACCCGCCGCGGTCGGGCGCGGATCTGCCGACCGCCGCGGGCGGGCGAGTCGCCGCACTGCCCGCACGGCCGTTCGACCAGCTGCCCGCAGGTGCACCGAAGCGGCGACGCAGCGATCGGAACGGCGCTTTGCGGACGGTGTTTCGACTACTCCGGTGCCGTGTTGTTCAACGCGTTGGCGCCCGAGTTGTGGCGCCGTACGACGATCTATCTCTACCGGGCGCTGGCCGCCCGGGTGGGGTTCACGCCGACGGATGCAAGCTATTCCCGTCATCCGGTGGCCCTCTTCCCCTCGTCGGCGGTGCGGTGACGAGGCCCGGAGGGGTGAAGGACAGCGTCGCCGTCGCCTGGCAACGCGCCTCCGCCGGCGACTGAACGAACTACGCCGTAAACCTCAGCCGCCGCCCGTCCCGGAACTGATCTCCACGCACCCCATTCAGACGATTCTGATATCCGACTGTGCCGTTACACGTGATGCCGACGCTGCTGCGCGACGCGGCCGAGTCGATGGAGCGGATGCTCGGTGGCGAGTCGGCAACGAGGATCTCATAGCGCGGTGTCGGCGTGGAACTCGCCACCGAGTACCCGGCTGGCGAGGCTCTGCTGAGCGCCCGATGCCGATCCGCCTGGTAGGGCTACCCGGCCGCAACGCCGACATGGGGATGCGGATGCGGCCCAGCCAAGCGTCGCAGGTCGGTACCCGAGTGCGAAAACGCCGGTATGGCGGTCGTGTCGATCGCGGTCGTGTCGATCGCAGGCAGGACGACCAGGCGAGTGCCGCGGCACTCGCTGCGCCATCAGGAGACTGTGAAGGCGCCGCCGGTGTACTTCATGTAGTCGCATGTGGCGGCGTAGGCGAAGGGTGCGACCGCGGCGGGTCCGTCGCGGCGGGTCGGTCTGAACAGGGTGCGCCCGGCGACGATGCCGGGGGCGATGAAGCTGGCGCCGAGTCGTGATCTCTCTCTGGGTCGTGGTCAGGTGACGACGATGACGTGGACGCCGACCGCCTCGTAGGTGCCGCGGGCCCGGCCGTCTCGGGTGGCAAGAGGCACGCCGTGGTCTTTGGCGGCCAGGGCCACCATCGCGTCGTACACGCCACCACCGGCGATGCCCAGGCGGCTCAACGTCTCCGGTAGCCGGCGGGAGCGCGGGCCGCTGAGCAAGAGGGGGGATGCGAATCGGGTCGCGAGCAGCCGGGCGGCGTCGGGTGCTGCTAGCCGCGCGTCGCCGGGTAGCCGGGTGAGCACCGAATAGGTTTCCACGAGAGCGTGACCGCTCAGCGCAAGCTGCTGCCCGTCCCACCACCGCACGACCGCGTCGTGCTCACGATGCGAGCGGACGAGCAAAGGTACCGCGACACTCGTGTCAACGCCCACCGTCACTTACGGCCAGCGTCGATGAGGGCGAACATGGTGTCGTCGTCGACAGGCGTCTCACCGGCGGCGACGAGCTGACCGTTCTCCTCTACCAGGCTAGCGGTGCGACCGGCAGGCACGAGCTGCGCCCCAGCCCCGTACGGCGAGATATCGACCTTCGTTCCCGGTAGCAGCCCTAGTGCGTCGCGGATCGGCTTGGGGACTACCACCCGACCGGCGTTGTCGATGATCGCCTCCATGGGATAAGGCTACCATCAGAATCCCAGCGCTGGGAGCGCCTGCACCAATGGCCGGCACTTCCATCCCGGGAACGCCCTTGGCCTGGTGACCTCGCCGGCCTTAGCGGCTTTGACCGCGGCCCGGACCTTGGGATCACGCAAGGCAGCCATCTCGAGGGCGGTAACCGTCACGGCGGGGGTCAGCACGAGCGTGCCGTCGGGGAACTCCTCCGCGACGTAGCGCTCGAAGTCGCGACTGCGTACCCGAGCCAAGCTGGTCCGGCCGCGCTCGTCGACGACGATCTCCTTGGGCGTCACGCTCTGAAGATACCTAGAGCGACCGCTTACGACGCGCTTGCCCGGCTGGAGGCGACCCCGGAGGCAGCCCCGGTTCTGC
>DATLTS010000062.1 GCA_035533475.1 Mycobacteriales bacterium
CCAGGTCAGCATCACACCCGCCGATCCCGACACCGGCGAACTACTCGCCACCCCCGCCTGACCCGCCGATCCACCACTCGCGACGCCGACCCGCCGCGCGCTGCCGCCTGCCCGGTTAAGGCGTAGTTTTCGGATCAGCGACGCGGATCTCACCCTGACCACCGCCCTGGCGCTGCCGACGATGACGGTCGCGGGACAGACCCTGCTCAAGCGGCTGACCCTGGTCATCCGGGAGGGGTTCATCGAGGAGGTGTTCTATCCGGTGTTTCCCCCGGACGGACATGCCGCTCAGCTGCTCGATTGGCTCCGTCGGGTGATCTAACCCTCATCTGTCACGGCAGCCTCAATCTTCCCAAACAATGACCCCCAGCCTGGATCTGTCGCCGACACCGGTTACTGGCTGCGCGTTTCTGTCGGTGGCCCGGGTTAGCGTGCCTTTCTGTTAGAAGGGAGGCCGGTCGATGGCCCAGAGCGGCGGTGAGCTGGACGTACCTCGCGAGCCAACGCGCGCTGGCGCTCCGACGGCGAGCCACGTGCCGCCGCTGCCGGGATCCGACGGCGAGCGCGAGATGGTCGTGGGCGTCTTCGACTCGCGGGCCACCGCCGCGTACCTAGTCGCTCCGGGCTCCGATGATTACGTCGCGGTGATGGACGTGCTGGAGGCGTCCGTGACCGACCTGACTCCGTCCGACATCGTCGCCGCGCTCGCTGCCGTCGGGCGCCCGCTGGAGGAGCGGGTGGTTACCGCGCGGCTGGACAAGCTGCGCGAGTGGTCGGCGGTGTCGGCGCGAACGGACAACGCGCGCATCCTGCGGTACTCGGACATTGTGGCTCGCAACTGGCGGTACACCGCGACACCGCTGGGCCGGCAGGTTCAGCGCTTCTACAACAACATCCTGTCCGGGTTGCTCGTCGTACGGGAGATCCCGCTCACGAACCTCGGCCGGCTGGTTGACTCGTTGGAGCAGATGGCAGGGCTCGCCGGCGACCGCCCGGACGTCGACCGTTGCGCCGAGCTGGTCGCTCAGGTTTTCACCGCGCACGACGACCTGGATGGCGCGCTCGTCGGCGCCGAGGACGCGCTCGCGGGTCTCGCCGACCGGTTCGACCTCGACGACGACAAGGCGGGCGAGCTGAAAGGTCTGCTCGTCGACTACGCGACTCACGTCGCGGTGGAGCTCCGGCGCGGCTCCGCCAGGGCGGCGCGTGCCCTGAACCTGCTCGTCGGCGACTTCGAGAAGCTGGCGGGAGCGGCGGTCGAGGCTTCGACTGCGCGCGAGCTGATCGCCCGTGGTGCGTTGACGGCGTCCAAGGGCGGCCGGGTGGAGGACTGGACGGGGCTCGTCGCCTGGTGCGACCCGGAGCGCGGCCGGGCACAGCGGTTCGCGCTGCGCCTGGTTCGGGCGTTGCCCGGGATGCACGCGAACCTGCGCCGGCTGCACACCTCCAGCGGCACGGCGACGTCTCGCGCTCGGGCGCTTTCGCTGGCGAAGGCCTGCCACTCAAGTGACCTGGCACCGGCGTTGTTTCTCGTGGCGCTCGGAGACCACTCGTGGCGCAAGCTCCACGGTGCGGGGGACGATGATGAGTTGACCCGGGTGCCCTCCTGGCGTGCGGGGCCCACGGTTGCCGTGCCCGAGTTGCTGCGACTCACCGGTCGCACCGGGGTCCGGGGGCGGCCGGCCGCGGCGCGCGACGACGCCGTGGCACGTGCCGACGTGGAACGCCGCCGCCTGCAGCGTCGGCGGCTGCGCGAGGAGGCACTCCTCGAGGTGCTCACCGCGCAGGCCGGCTCCGTGCTGACCGAGCCTGCTGCCCGCCTGGCAATGACGGCCCTGATGGCGGCGGTGCGAACCGGCGCGGCCGGGCCGCGCCGCTCGGCTGCCCGCGACGGACTCGCCTGCACGTTGTTCCATTCGCCGGGGGAGACCGGCGTGATCCGCGCGCCAACGTGGCGAGTGTGGCTCCCTGACCGGATGGCGGTGTTTCACGCGCAGGGTACCGTCGCGGCGCCGCCTGATGTGCTGTTGGTCGATGACCGCGCCACGCGACCCCTGGTAGTTGTGGACGGTGCGGCGTGAGTACGTCCGGCGACTTCGCTACCCCCGAGGTCGCCCGGCCCCGGCGCTGGTCACCCGAGGGTGGTATCGAAGCCGCCGAGATGCTGCGGCTGCTCGCGTTTCGCCCGTGGCTGGTCGCCAGCCGGGACGACGAGGCGATCGCCAAGGTGCGGCGTAACCTGCCGGAGATCCGCAGTGCCGTTGGCCGGCTCGGCTGGGCGCTCGTCGTGGAACGTGACCTGGTCCGGCTTCGCAAGTCCGGGCCGGTGCGCCGCGAGGCGTGGGCCGCGTCGGCACCCTCTCCACTCACCTGCACCTGGTTCTTCCTTCTGGTCGCTGCCGCCGAGGCGGTACCGCCCACGGTCCCGCTAGGCAAGCTCGTCTCTGCCGCGAAGTTGGCTGCTGCCGAAGCCGGCGTTGCAGTGACCGGCGAGGTCACCGAGCGCCGTGCGATCGTGCACGCGTTGAAGTTGCTCGACGAGCGGGGTGTCATCGAGCAGGTCGACGGTGACGTCGGCAGCTTCGTCACAGACGACGAACCACCAGTTCTGCTCGCGGTGCACCACACTCGGTTGCTGCACGTCATCGCGAACTTCGGGGCCGCGGACCCCGCCGCCAACCCGGCCGGATGGCTGCGGCAGGCGGAAGCCGAGCCCGACACCGGCCGGCGGATGCGGCGCCGTCTCATCGATGACACGGTCGTCCACACAGCCGACCTGAACGAGGCCGAGGCGGACTGGATGCGCCGCCGGGTGCGCGGCGACGATGGCGAGCAGCTCGCGAAGGCGTTCGGGCTGCACGTGGAACGCCGCAGTGAAGGGGCCGCTTTCGTCGTCCCGGACGACGCCTTCCGGTACGACCGCGAGCTTGGCCCGACACCGTTCCCAGCCTCGGGGACCGTCCCGCATGCCGCGCTGCTGCTCTGCGGCTTCGCACAGACGAACGGCATGATTGGCGATGACCGCCCCGGGTGGCTCGCTGTCCCCGAGCGCGACGTCCGCACCCACCTGACGGAGCTCTCCGCCCAGTTCGCACCGGGTGGTGGCGGTTGGCGCGCCGACCTGGTCGACAACCCCGCGGTTCTTGTCGCCGAGGTTCAGGCCCTGCTAACCGGGCTCGACCTGGTTCGTGTCGGCGTCGGCGAGGACACCGTGTGGTGGTTCTCGCCGTCGACCGCCCGATGGGCCTCCCCGACTCGGCCGACCCCGAAAACGCGCCACCCGACGGCTCACGGCGAGCAGTTGCCGCTCGTCCCCGCGGGTGGCACCGAAGCCGTGCCCGGCGACGAGAACGCTCAGGAGATCCCGTGACCCTCGATGCCACTGAGCCTGATTGGCCGCTCCTGGCGGTCAGCGACGAACCGGTGCCGGCGTCCGCCGACCGGTTCGGGCGCAGATGGCGCCTCGTCGCGGCCGGCCTTTCGAACGTGTGGCGTTACGGCGACCTGCTCATGGACGCCAACAGCGGCCGGTTGCTGATGCGTGGCCCGAACGGGACCGGTAAAACGACGGCCCTCGAGATCCTCTGGCCGTACCTGCTCGACCTCAACCCGCGGCAGCTCGGTGCCGGACAGGCCCGGCAGACAACTCTTACCTCGCTGATGCGGGAAGGCGCGAACGGCCGTCGCCGGATCGGATACGCCTGGCTCACGTTCGTCGGCCCCGGCACGGACGGTGAACTGTCGTACGGCGTCCGCCTGCAGTTCTCCGAAGGGTCGTCACCGCCGGTAAAGGTGGTGCCATTCCGGCTCCCGGTCCGCCCGGTCACCGGGATGCCGCTCGTCGGTGACGGCCGCAGCGCGCTGTCGATGGAGGAGTTCACCGCCGCAGTCGTGGCAGCCGGAGGTCATCTGTTCGCCGACGAGGAGGAGTACGTCGCGGACCTGGCCGCCCGAACGCTGCGCACCAGCGCCGCCGAGGCGCGGCTGCTCGCGAGCCGCATCCGACAGGTCCGCAACCCGAACCTGCTCGGCGACCTTGGCCCGCAGAAGGCCCGGGACGCACTCCGCGACGTCCTGCCCGGCGTCGACGAGGAGGTGATCCGCGCGGCCGCGGAGGCGCTAGCCGAGAGCGAGGAGACCCGGAAGGCGTTCGACTGCGACCGGGCGAATGCGAGCATCATCGCCGATTTCGCCACGGTCTGGGCCGGCCACGCCGCCGACGTCCTCAGCGCCGCGCATCAGGCTACCGACGACGCGCGCGGCGAGCTGCGCCGCCGGCAGCAGGAGGTGAAACGCCTCGACGGCCTCGCCGCCCGCACGGCGGAGGGCCTCAAGGATGCCGAAGGCGACCTGTCTGGTCTCGCAGAACTGCGGGCCCAGCTCGAAGGGCGCGTCGATGGGCTGGAGAGCAGCGACGCGTACCGGAGCGCGGAGGCCCTGAGCGCGCTCGAAGGCCAGCTGGTCGCCGAGCTGGACGGCGCCGAAGCGGCTTGGGCCGCGCTTGCCTCGGCGGCCCGTGAGACCCGCCGGGCCAGCGTCGACCTGGTCGCGTCGCTCGGGGACCTGAGCGCCGACATCGGGGCCGAGCAGGCCAAGGTTCGCGAGGTCGATCCGGCCGTGATCGGCCTCGACCGCCTGGTCACCTGGACCTGCTCACCCCGATCGGTGCTGACCGTGGGGGACCGCAGCGTGGACCCGGGGCCCGCCGTGACCGTGACCGGCGACATCCAGCCGATTGCGGATGCGGTCACCGCGTGGCGCGACGCGGCCGCTGCTCACACGGGTCGGGCCGACGCCGCCGCGCTCGCCGTCACCGACCACGAAGCGGTCGCCGTCGCCGATCGCAATGCCGCTGCGGTCGACCGCAGGGTGGACTGGCTGAACGAGCGCCTCGACCACGACGAGAGCCGGCTGCGCAGCTTGGAGGAGCAGGCGGGAATCGAGCTGACCGCGCTGCTCGGCAAGGTCGCGTCCTGGACGAACGAGAACCGTCAGCTGGCGATGCCCGGCGTCGAGCCGGGCGGCAGCGCCACCGTCGGCGCAGGTTGGGACACGGAGGACATCGACGCGCTGCGGCAGGCGGAAGCCGGACAGGTTCTGGTCGCCGTCGAGGAGCTCGCCGCGACCGCGTCCAACCGGGCGACCAACTGGGCCGGGCAGCGTCGAGCCGATGCCAAGACCGCTGAGGACCACGCGCGTGAGCTGCGCACCGACGCGAGGGAGCTCCGACGTAAAGCTGAGGAGCTACGGGCGGGCAAGCTGCTGCCGCTGCCGCGCCCCGCCTGGGCGGGGGACGGCAACGACGACGATGCGCTCGGCGCTGCGATCGAATGGCAGCCCGTGGTGGACGGCGCCGCAAGGCTGCCGTTGGAGGCGGCGCTGTCCGCGGCAGGCCTGCTCGGCGCAACTCTGACCGACGATGGTGCCAGCACGGGCACGTGGCGCGTGGACACGCAAGCGCCGATCGTGCACCCGAACCTGACCGACGTCCTCGCCGTGGACACCGAGCACCCGCGAGCCGGGATGTCCGCCGCCGTCCTCGAGCGCGTCGCGCTCGCCGACACCGCGGCGTCCACCATCGACGCTGCGCTCGTCATCGGCCGCGACGGCACGTTCCGCGCCGGCGTCACCGTCGGCGCCCCGGCGCTCGTCTCGGGTGCGGGGGACTGGCCGCCGGCGCAGCACGTCGGTGCCCGTCAGCGGCGGGCCGCCGCACTGGGCCGCGCCGCGCAGCTCGAGGCGGAGGCGACCGATCTCGAAACCGAGGCGGGGCGGCTTGAGGCGAGCGGGGAGGCGCTCCGTCGGGAGGCGTCCGAGCTCGTGCAGGCCGCCACCTCGTTCCCGACTCGGGGACCGCTGCGCGGGGCGGAGGCGTCTCGCGCGGACCGGGCCGCCGAGGTGGCGGAGCGTCAAGCGGAGCTCGAGGCCGCGGTCACCGAAGCCGCGCGCCTCCACCGGCTGCACCGGCAGCTGCACGAGGAGTGGGCAGAGCGCACCCGCGGCTGCGGCCTGCCCACGGACCTCGACGCCCTGGGGGGCATCGAACAACTGTCGCGAGCCGCCGCAGGGACATTGCGCTCGGCTGCCGGTGTCCTTGCCGACCGACTCGCGCCGCGCCTGGGTCGCCTGCTCTCATCGGTGGACGGCGACGGCGCGACCCAACTCGCCGAGCTGTTCGGCAAGGCGCGCGCGGCGATGCAGCTCGCCACGGCCACCCAGAGCAAGATGGACGTGCTGCGCGAGAGCGCGGGCGCCGACATCGACGAGGTACTTCGACTGCACCAGCAGACGAAGCGGGAGCTCGGGGAGGCAGTTGAGCGGCTCGGGCCGGCGACGACACGACGCGACGACCTGCGCATCGACATGGCCCGTCTCGACGGGCAGCTCAGCGAGGCCCGGCGCCGGCAGGATGAGGCGGAGCCGCTGCTGGGCCTCCGCATGCGCGAGCTGGTGTCCCTGCTCGAGGCCCCGGGCGTCGCCGATGCCCTGTTCGCCGGCGGACCTCCCCGAGCCGAGCACCTGCTCCCCGACGTCGCTGCCGGCCTCGCGACGGCGAAGGCCTACACCAGCCGGACCGTTCGAGATCGCTACGACGAGGCGCGTGCCCGGCTTGCCGGCTCGTGGGTTCTCGCGAACGGCGACCCGTTCGGCGAACTGCTGACCTACCAGTTCAACTTCCAGGATGACTCGTTCACGCCGACTCGCGCGGCGACGCACGCTACCGCCCTCGCTGAGCGCGCCGAGGCGGCGCTCGCGGTTGCGGAGGAGAAGGCGCTCAGAGACTTCGTCGTCGGGATGCTGCCGTCGGCGATTCGCACCGGCTGGGTGCGGATGTTCGACTGGACCAGGGAGGTCAACGCCAAGATGCGCAGCGCATCGGCGTCCAGCCAGCTGAGCGTCCAGGTGCGGATCAGCGTCGCCGACGACATGTCCGAGCATGCCCGCACCGTGTACGAGCTCGCTTGCAAGGTCTTCGACGGCGACCGCAGCGCTGAGCAAGACCTTGCGATCGGTCACGCGTTGCAGGCGCTGATCGGTGCCGCCGAGGGAGCGGACATGGCGGAGAAGGTCGCCGCCGCCGTGAACATCCGTGATTGGGTCGACGTCAACTACGAGATTCACCGCGCGGACGGCACGACGGCTAATTGGACGGCGCGCACCGGTCTGTCCGGTGGCGAACGTCGGCTGGTGGTCCTCGCCCCGATGCTCGCCGCGATCGCCGCCGGGTATGACAGGTTCGGCGAGACCGCGCTCCGCCTGGCGGCGCTCGACGAGGTGCCGGCTGAGGTGGACGAGCAGGGTCGGGAAGGGCTCGCGCGCTATCTCGCCCAGCTCGACCTGGATCTAGTCTGCACCTCGTACCTGTGGGACGGGGCACCTGGCGCCTGGGACGGCGTGGACGCATGGGACCTCGAGGCCGGACCAGACACCACAGTCGTCGCATTCCCCATCTTGGTGCGCGGCGTCGTCCAGCTTCCCGGCGACGACATCCCAGCCCGGCCGGATGGTGAGATGTGACAGCCTGCCGCCTGTGCGACGGCGAGTGTGATGAAGCCGACCTGCGCCCGCTCCTCGCCGACGAGCTGGATTGGGTGTGGCGACGGATCGCCCAGATCGCGGACCGTCGCGGCGACCCGGCGCTTGGCGCCGGTGCAGTCACGCTCACCGCGCCGGTGGCTCCCGAGCAGCGGGCGGCCGTGCTCGGTCTCATTCCGGGACGCCCGCTTGGCGCTGGCCAATCCCGCCGGGTTGACTTGGGCGCGCTCTGCGTTGCGGTGCGGCGGCATGGGCCGAATCTCACGCCCGGGGCGGTGGCTGCGCACGCGATCGGGCGACGTCTCGCGACTCGGGCCAGGCGGAGGGACGACCGCGCTGAGTTCGAGCACGACCTCGAGGCCGTCGGTGCCGCCTGGGCCGCATCGTCGCCCTCACCGGTTGCCGCAGCTTGGGAATCCGCGTGGTCGTGGCTGCGCCGCTCCGGCTGGGTCGCGAAGTTACAGCTGGCCCCAGATGCGAGGGCACTGCTCACTCAGGCGTTCTCCGTTGTGGACGCGTTGCCTGCGCCCGGAGCCCGGCGGGACCGGCGCGTGCTCGCGAGCGACATCACCCGTGACCCGCACGCACTCGACGACGGAGAACCGCTGGCGGCGATGGTGCTCGCCCTGCTCGCAGGCTCCCGGGTAGCGTCCGGTCGCCGTCCGCGCGACGCCTGGGCTGCGGTCGGTGTCGACTGTGACGATCTGACCGGCGGACTCATCTCGGTCGGCATCCACCCGACGGGCTGGCGCGTGCCGTCCGGTGCCGTGGTGACGTTGCCGCCCCGGGAACTCACCCGATGCAGCTGGCCGGAGGCCGAGCCCGCCGGCGGCTGGGTGTTCGTGACGGAGAACCCGTCGGTCGCCTCGGCCGCGGCCGACATCGCCGGGACCGGGGGGACGGTGCGACTGCTCTGCACCTCTGGAACACCGTCGGGCGTAGAGGTGGCGGCGATCGCTCGGCTCGTGGACGCCGGCTGGGGGCTCGCGGTGCGCGCCGACTTCGATGCGGCCGGCATCGCCCACGTCACCACCGTGCTACGCGCCGTGCCGTCGGCCCACGTCTGGCGGATGACCGCAGCCGACTACACCGCCGCGCGGGGCGGACCGAACCATGTCCCCATGACCGACGTCCCCGACACGCCGTGGGACCCGACGCTCGCAGCCGAGATGAGGACGACCGGGGCAGCGGCATTCGAGGAAGCGCTGCTTGCCGAGCTGCTGGACGACTTGCGGACTGGGGCACCAAGGGGCGCGACGCGGCGGGCCCTCGCCGGCCGCACGCCCGCGATCCGGTAGCCGCTGATGGCCTTCGCCATCGGGTCCACGTCGAGCGCTGCTCAGTTGGTCTTTGGGTGGTTGTAAACCATCGGCCGGGGCCAGCCCGTCAGAATGCTGGAGGGGGTGCAGGTGGAGGAGGCGTTCCGCACGTTCGTCACCGATCGGTCCCGCGCCCTGTGCCGGATGGCATTTCTGATGACCGGCGACTGGCAGCGGGCCGAGGATCTCGTCCAGGAGGCACTCGTCCGGGTCTACGAGCGACGTGAGCGGCTGCGGGACGTCGACGCGTTGGAGCCGTACACCAGACGGGTACTGGTCACTATCTTCCTGGGTTGGCGGGCCCGGCGCTGGAACGCGGAGCAGCCGGTCGAGCACCTCCCGGAAGGCCCGGCGGCGGACTCGGCGGGGACAGCCGAAGACCGCGACCTGACGTGGCGGGCCATCCTGCGGCTACCTCGCCAACAGCGGGCAGCGGTGGTGCTCCGCTTCTACGAGGACATGACCGAGCAAGACATCGCGGCGGTTCTGGGTTGCTCGCCCGGGGCCGTCAAATCGCACCTGCACCGGGCGCTGGCCCGGCTGCGGGCGGACACCAGCCTTACCGGGGAGCGGACACGATGAGTTCAACTGAGGAGGCGATTCGGCTCCTGCTGCGGAGGAAAGCCGACGAGGCGGACCGACCGGTCGGCCTGCTAGCTCACGTTCAACGGCGCATTCGCCGGCGCCATCAGCGCCGGTTGGCTCTCGTCAGCCTGACCGCGGCAGCCGTGGTCGCCGGAACCACCGTCGGCGCGCTGTCACTAGCCTCGATCTTTCACGGGAAGTCGCGCGACACGGGGGTTGAGAAGCCGAAAGTGCCTGCCCTGCAAGGGAAAATGGGCTTGTCGAAGAGTCCAACAACCCTCGCAGAGAGGCACCTCGTAGATGCAGAGTAA
>DATLTS010000063.1 GCA_035533475.1 Mycobacteriales bacterium
CCAGGTCAGCATCACACCCGCCGATCCCGACACCGGCGAACTACTCGCCACCCCCGCCTGACCCGCCGATCCACCACTCGCGACGCCGACCCGCCGCGCGCTGCCGCCTGCCCGGTTAAGGCGTAGTTTTCGGATCAGCGAACGCAGGAATGCGACCTCGGCGGCCGGCCCGAGCCGGGACTCGATCAGCCACGCCGCCTCCACGACCACCGGGGTCGGCACCAACAGCGGCTCGGGATGGGTGGCGAGTAGCCCTTCGCAACGGTCGTGGTCCCCATCCGCGGCGTCAGCCACCGCGAAGATCACCCCGGTGTCGACCAGGAGCATGGCCGCGGCTCAGACGTCGCGGGCGGTCTTATCGGCGAAGGCCTCGGCGCGTAGCTGCTTGTGCCTTCGGGCCAGGTCGCCCCCACCGGGCGCGGACGAACCCACACCGGCGAAGCTCAACCGCCGCGGCCCACCGACCGTATCGGTGGGCAGCCAGTCCGCGAGTAGCTGCGTGGTCAGCTCATCCACGCTTAGACCGCGCCGCGACGCTTCGGTGGCCAACCGGGCGGCCAGCTCCTCGGGCAGGCGCACCGACACCGTCATGACCGTGAGGATACGGCCCAGCGACGACCTATTTCCACAAGTCCAGGGGCTGCGCACGTGGCGGCAGGTGTTCAGGTGATCGCCGCGGCTCATGCGCCGCCCGGCAGCGCGGCCCTCGGGGTGCTCTTCTTACTGCGCGAGTTCAGGTTCGTGCAGTGAAGCTGGGAGAGTCGGTCGGCGACTTCGCGGTCGCGCCCTTCGACGGGGCGGGCGTAATGGCGGGTCGTGACGCTGGCCCGCGAGTGGCCTAGCCGCCGAGCTGCCTCGATCACCCCTGCTGCATCGGCGACCCACGTCCCACAGGTTGCGCGTAGGTCGTGCGGGGTGACGTCGATCAGGCCCGCCGCTTCGACGGCCGGATCCCAGATTGCGTGCCGGAAAGAGTTGTAGTGGAGGGGCTTGCCGGTCCGGCCAACGAATAGTAAGGCATCGGGATCGGCTGGGACATTCTCGGCGAGATGACGTTGGAGATCCTCGAGGAGAAACAGGGGCAGAGCTACCGCACGCTTCTGATGGGTCTTCGTGTCACCGAAGGAGTGTCGCCCCGCGATCTCGGCCAAGGACTCCTCGATCAGCAAGCGAGCCCTCATGGGGTCAACGCATCGGCGGCGTAGCGCGAACGCCTCGCCGATTCTGGGGCCGCAGTAGGCGAGCAGGTCAACGAGCACGCCAAAAGGCGGCCGGATGACCGAGCTGAGCCGCGCCACCTCGTCGGGGTTCAAGATCCGGGGCTCGGTCTCGGGCATCCGCGGCGGCCGGACACCCTGGCAGGGGTTCACGAGCATCAACCGGTCGTCGACAGCTGCGGCGAGGATTTGTGACAGCAACCGGAGAGCTTGCGTCACTCGGCTGGGGCCGAGACCCCGGCCGGTCATTTGCGCGACCCACTCCCGGACCGCGATCTTCTGGACCCGGGCCACCATGGTGGCGGCGAAAGTCGGCTCGATACAGGTCCGCCAGAGCGAGTCGTACGACGTGTACGTCTTGGGTGTCAGCCGGGACTGTTGAGCCGCCAGGTAGCGCTCGCCCCACGCCCGCACCGTGATCTGTCCGGCTTGGTGATCGTGCCAATCGCCGCGCAGGAGATCGGCCTCCGCCGTAGCGAGATAGCGGAAGACGTCGGTCTTGGTCGCGAATGTGTGGGGCCCGGCTCGCTCGGCGCCGTCGACCCCGGCGAACCTAGCCTGCCATCGTCCTGACGGGAGCTTGCGCACGTTCCCGAAGCGACGCCGAGTGCCCATCGAGCCTCCTGAGCGAACGGATCTCTCGAAGTCCGAGACTAGGCGCGAGGACCGACAGTTTGCGGGTCAACGCAGGCGGCTTCGATGAAGGCGTCCAGATCTGTGGACAGGATTCGAACGTACTTGCCGAGTTTGCGGTAGCGGATGCGGCGTTCGGCGACGAGCCGGCGCACGAACCGGTGTGGGACGCCGAGCCGCTCGGCGGCCTGGTCGATGGTAAGCAGCGTGGTCATCGTGGCTCCCTGTACCGGTCGAGGCGGGCGAGTTGACGGGCTTCGGCGCGACGGGCGCGGGCGGTGTCGGCGAGCCAGGCGTCGCCGAGGGTGGTGTAGCCGCGCCCGGTGTAGCGCAGGGCGCCGATCGATTCCCGGGTCGTGAAGTCCGGGCCGTGGGCACGGGCCCGAGCGTGGTCGTGTCTGGTGGTGCGCAGCGCGGTGAACGTGGTCGAGTAGCGGCGGCTCTTGGTGATGAGGTGGCCGCGGAAGCCGAGGGTGTGCGCCCAAGCGCGCAGTCTCAGGTGCCGATAGGCGGGGTCAGCACCGAGCCGCCAGCAGGTGGCGACCATCCGGCGCAGGTGCGAGTTCACCTCGAGGGTGTCGATGTCGGCGGCGCGGCGGATCGGGCGGTCCAGCGCTCCGGCCGCGCCGGTGGACTTGGTGGCGTATTTGGCGAGGTAGCCGGCGACGGTTTCGACGATCGGGTGCAGGGTCTCGTCACGGCTCGCTGGGATCGGGTGGATGTCGAATTGCGTCCCCCAGCTCAGCCGACCGCGCTTCGGCGATGGCAGGGCGACGCTGGCGACTCGGGCGGCGTCGGTGAGCGCGGCGATCAGGTCGGCGACCGTGATCCCTTCCGGGGCCGCGACCACGGGCACGTCGGTGCTGGCGGCGTCGAGGCGGGCCACGGCGTGCAGGTGAACGACACCGCGAGCCTGGTATTCGGCGACCTTGCCGAAGGCAAGCCGTACCCGGCGAGCGAGCTGCCGGGTGGAGATACCGGCCCGGGCGGCGAGCGCCCGCTTGGTGAGCAGCACGGTCGCTTGCCAGAGAGCGGTGACGTGACAATTGAAAAGGACGGCCGCTTCGTAGTCGAAACAGGCCGGGCAGATCGGCTGGCCCAGCAGCGGGTCGTGCCCGTCGTGCTGTATCTCGCAGACCGAGGGTGTCCCGTGGCGGCAGCTGCCGAGGTCACCGAGACGGGGCCGGCAGCGGTGCCCCCGGCCGGCCCGGTCTTCGCGTCGGGAGTGCACCGGGCCGAAGCTGGGTGCGGTCAGCGTGACGAAGACCCGGGGGTGCGCGGCGACGCTGGCCGGGACGCCTTTCCCGCCACGCAGCCCGGCGGCGACCAGCTGCCACGCGTCCGCGCGGTACGTGGCGGCGCAGGAGGGGCAGACCGTAGCACGGCGGTTGCCGCAGGCCACGAGGAGCACCCCGTCGGGCTCGCCGGCGGTGTCCATGAGACCGGCCAGCTCCCCGCTGACGGGGTCGACGGCGTCGAGCCGGCCGGCGAGGCGGATCGGGTGCCGGCAGTAGCCGGTGCCGGCGGCCTGCGCCGCCCACCGTTCGTAGCGTTCCGGGTCGGCGGCGCGGTGCAGCACCTCGCCCAGGGCGCCCGAATCCCCCGGGCCGGTCATCGCTTTCCCTGCGCGCGGCGGAGGGTTTCGGCGCGGACGGCGAGCTCGGCCAGGGTGGTGTCGTCGATGTGGTGCGCCCGGCAGCGGATCGGGGCGCCGCCTTCGTGGAGCAGGTAGCCGACGCCGCGATGCGCCGGGTCGATGTCGGAGGCGGTGTAGTTGGCGGACGCCCAACCGGCGCCGAGGACGGTGTCGGAGGCCTGTGGAGTAGAACAGCGCAGCGCCCAGCGGAACCCGAACAGGTCACGCAACGCCGTGGGGATCACGTCGTGAGAGGGTTTCTGAGTCGCCGCGAGCACGATCAGCCCGGCGGCCCGGCCGCGGGCAACGAGGTCGCGGAGCAGCTCTGTGAACTCGGTGCGCTCCTTGCGGTCCGGGGCGAGCAGGTAGTGCGCCAGTTCGTCGACGACCAGGACGTGCAGCGGCATCCCGACCTCCGGGGTGACCTTGCGGGCCCGGTTGGCGAGCAGCGCCAGGTAGCGGTCGTCCATCTCGACCTGCAGGGCCCGGAGCACGTCGTTCGCGTGCTCAGTGGACACGCCGACGGAGTGGTCGGCGCAACCGCCCCAGGCGGCGAGTTCGACTAGTTTGCCGTCGAACAGGTGCAGTCGAACGTCCGGGTCCAGCGCCGCGGTGGCGACCAGCAGGGACAACGCGTTGGACTTGCCGGCGCCGGGCTCACCGCCGAGGAGCAGGTTGCGTTCGACCAGGCTGATCTCGACGGCTGCGCCGTCCTCGTCGACGCCGACCGGGATCGGCCCCCACAGCGAGAGCCGTTCGGCGGTGGCGTTCGGCCAGGCCGGGACGGGCTGGGCGAGCGGGTCGTGGCGGACGATCGTGACCGAGGCGTGCCGGGCGTTGTCGACGTAGCGGGCTACCCGCACGTCGCGCACCTCCAGGGAGGCGGCAAGCAGCTCGGCGGCCTCTTCCAGGTCGGTGACGGTGCCGCCCCAGGGCAGCCGGACGGTGAGCTGATCTCCTGCGGGCCGGCGGCGGATCTTCAGGATCGCTGGGGTGGCGCCGCGGAACTCCGGCAGTGCGACGACCCGGATCGCCCGCCGCCAACGCCGGCGCACCGACTGCTTGTGCAACACGAGTCCGACAGGGTGGCGGAGCTGCGGGACCAGCAGCACACCGAGGGTGATCAGGATCAGTCCGGTCAGCGCAGGCCAGAACAGTCCTTCCGCTCGGACGTTGAGCACCCCGGTCGTGATTCCGCAGAGGACCGCGAGTTCCAGCCACCAGCCGGCCAGGGTGCGCAGTAGCCCGAACAGCACGATCTCCGGCAGCGAGGGCGCCGGGGGCGCCGGCCGTGACACCGGCGCCCCCCACCCGTCGTACCCGGGATACTGGTTACCCACGACCGCCGACCAGCTGAGTCAACGCGGCCAGCGCCGCGTGCACCGTCACCACCGCCACGTGGGTGAACACCGCCGGGGCGATCGCCGCGGCGACGAGCACCCCGGCCAGCAACTTCCAGCGCACGGCTCAGCCCGCCTGGCTCGCCGGCTTCGACGCCGAGCCGGTGGCCGGCTCGATCCGGGCGGCTTTGAACGCGACCCCGGACCGGTCGCCCATCGTCCACGGGTTGGCCACCAGGCCGGACACCCGCACCGGGAGTCCCTGGGTCAGGTTCGCCGGCTCCCCGGACAACTTGACCGAGAGCACCTCCGCACCGCCGTCGGCGAGCGCGACGAGCCCCACCGCGTACAGCGGCACCCCGGCCTCGTCCAGCTTCGGCCGCTTGGACTCGAAGTCCCGCACCGGCTCCGGTGCGGACCCCCGTGGGTTCGTGGATTCTGAAGCCTTCTTCTCGTGGAACCGGAGTGCAGTCTGTCGGTTGCCGTGTTCAGCGGGGTGCTTGGGTTCGCGAACCGGTGACCAAGCATTGCGTGGAGTCAGGGCGATCGGTGAAGTC
>DATLTS010000064.1 GCA_035533475.1 Mycobacteriales bacterium
GCTGCCCGGACTGCAACCTGTTCAGCCGCCGGCTGGGAGACGGCGGCCATTGCCCCAACTGCGACGAGCCAGTGCTCGTCCAGGAGCTATTCAGCCCCATCCATCAAGCACCGTCACACACAGAGAACTTGACAGGCCCGAAAGGCTTGCGTCTACACCGCGTGGTACACCGCATAGTGGTGTACCGTATGGTGCATGAGCAAGCGGATGAGCGTCACCCTGGAGGGCGAAGACGAACAAGCCGTCAGCGCGTTCTCCGAGCGCGGTACGCCGGAACATGCCGCGCTGACCGACTGGGCCGCAGGTCGTGGGCTGGATCCCAACAGCCTGGGTTCGGAGGCCTCCGTCGTGCGGGCGCTCCTGCGCGCCGGGGCCGACCGGCTGCGCGAACACGCCCTCGACGACGGCTACGCCGCACTCGCGGCCGCCATCACCAAGGACGAACGGGCGGAGACCCGCTCGGCTCGTCGCCGCTACCTAGCCCGGACGGAGCGGCAGGCCGGCGGGTGAGCCCACCCCCGCTGCGTGGTCAGGTGTACCGCCTTGACTTGGGCCACGGTCGCAAGCCGTGGGTGGTGGTCAGCAACAACAGTCGCAACCGCAACCTAGAGACGGTGATCGCCGCCCGGATCACGACCACCAGCAAGAACGCCCAACTGCCGACCATCGTCGCGCTCAGCGCCGCCGATCCACTCAATGGGCACGTCCTCTGCGACGACCTCATACCGCTCTACCGCGACGAACTGACCACCCCACTGGGCTCACTCAGCCCGGCCACCATGCGCGCGATCAGCGCTGGCCTCCGCCTCGCTCTGCCCTGACCACGATTCTGCCGCGAGCCAAAGCGACGCCTGCGCTCGGCGTCGGTGCGCATGTTGATCGGATCGAATGCGAGTGTGCGCACATCGAGACCTAGTCCAGCCGTAGCCCGTGGCGAGACGGAGCCGTCTTCCGCTACCGGAGGACGGCCCGAAACCCGACGTATGGCCACTGAACTCACCGGTGACCAGCAACAACTCCACGAGATCTTCGAACTCAGCCGGCGGGCGGTCGGACTTAGCTCATGCGTCCGACAAGGCAGCAGCGACCCGCCTACCAGCACGCTCGCGCTCGGGTCGGGTCTAAGGTCAGTTCGCGGGGAGTTCGGTACGTCCCACACCCTCATGGAGGAGAGCCGATGGCGGGTTTCGTGCAGATCATCGAATTCACGACCTCCCGGATCGACGAGGTCGACACGCTGATGTCGGAGCGGCGCGCGGACCTCGAGGCCGGCACCGCGGTCCGGTCGATGGCGACCGGAGACCGTGATCGAGCCGGTACCTACCTGAGCATCGTGGAATTCCCCTCCTACGAGGCGGCCATGGCCAACTCGGAGCGCCCGGAGACCCGGTCTTTCGCGGAAGCCATGGGCAAGCTTTGCGACGGACCGCCGAAGTTCTACAACCTGGACGTGCGGGCGACGCTCACGGGGGACTAGCCGCCGCGCGGCGACGGTCGATCTCCATCCAGCGTTCGGGGTAGCGCACCGGCCCGAATCCGACCCGCCCGTACACCTCGTGCGCGTCGCGGGTCGCCAGAACGAATCGGCTGACCCCCGACCCGGTCAGGTCCCGGACGATGGCATCGACCAGCCATGATCCGATCCCTAGTCCCCGATCGGGCGCGGCCACGAAAACGTCGCAGATCCAGGCAAACGTCGCCTCGTCGGTGACCGCACGGGCGAAGCCCACCTGGACGTCGTCGCGGAAGACGCCGTAGCAGCGGGACCCGGCGAGCGAGCGACGGACGACCTCCAGGTCCCGGCCGGCCGCCCAGTACGACCCCTCGGCGAGCCAGCGATGGATCAACTCGACCTGCATCCGATCGGCGTCGCCGGTGAGGAGCAGCCCGTCACGGGCCTCCTCGAACGCTTCCGCCATCAGCCGAGTGTTCCCGACCTACGCGCTGGCTCAGCCACCGGGCTGGGGCCGGCGCCACAGGCTGCGGACCGCATCCTGCACGGCGCTCCAGTCGCAGTCGAGCCTCGAATGGACCATGGCCGCGCTCACCCCGTGCCGGTCACGGGCTCGGGCCAGGCGGTCCGGGAACTGCGCGGTGGAATAGAACAGCCAACAAGTCCGCCGGTCCGCTGCATCGAGCGCCGCCAGACCGTGGATGTGCCGGGCGAACAGCCCATAGGTCTCGTATTCGGTGGCCGAGCCTGCGGTCATAGCCCGCCACCAGGGCAGATCCTGTCGCCGGTCGAGGAAGTCCAGGAGCTCCCGAACGACGCTGCCGTGCAGCGGCACGAGCCAGGCGGTGTAGGTCAGCGCCGGGTCGAGCCGGTTCGGGTCGAGACCGAGGAGGCGGGCCGAGGCCCGGCGGAACGCCGTCGGCTCCGGGCCGATCGGGAAGTCGCGCAGTTCGAGCAGCAGGGGCCGGGTGGCGCCAAGGGCCAGCGTCTCGGCTGTCACCGGGCGCAGGAAGAACACGTCGCTGTCGACGCAGACCCACGTCGGGTCGTCGACCACCCGGTAGGCGGCCAGCTTGATCAGCTGTTGCCGCTCCCACCCGGTGATGTCCCGCCGGGCCAGCCGTTCGACGAGCCGGGCGGTCGCCCCGCGGGGGAGCACCTCGCCTTCCGCAACGACGGTGAGCCGGTGCCGGTCGGGCACCGCCTCGAACCGCGGCACGTCCCGGGCTGGAACGATCGCCACCTGCGGCAGATCGATGTCGCAGGCCGCCATCGACTCCCGCAGGAACGCGAACCGTTCGTAGTCACCGCGGTGGGACGGCGTCACGAGAGTGACCTGCATGCGCGTCCCTGGGATCGGCCGGTCCGGACCGGGCGGGGCCATGCTAGGCCGGGTGCGATCCGCCAGACTGGGCGGTCCGGCGCTGAACCGACGGGGCCGGTCGACAGTCCCGGCACGGGCGATAGCCGGCCCGGACTGCCGCGGCGACGCTGGGGAAGTCCCGCCGGTGAGCTGCGGTGATCCGCCGCACGTGCGGGCAGGTCGGGTGGCAGATCACGCCCGTGCGGTCGCTCCCGGCGTAACGGCGTCCGGCGGCGGCCAGTAGCGCCAGCGACGGCAGGTCCACGCCTTCGGCTTCGAGCACGCTCAACTTCATCGACCGGCCGAACAGGTAGTCGCCGGGCCGCCCATCCGAGCGCGTGACCCGATGGCAGGGGATGAGTAGCGGGACGGGATTGCGACCCAGGGCGGACCCGACCGCCCGGACCGCGCGTGGCCGGCCGATTTCCGCAGCCACCCATCCGTAGGGGCGGAGCTGACCGGACGGGATGGTCAACGTGGCCGCCAGCACGTCGCGGTCGAACGAGGACAGCCCGGTCAGGTCGTAGGCGAGGCCGCGCGCGGCCCCGGTTCGCAACGCGGGAATCAGCCCAGCCGGGGGCCGGCTCGCCGGGATCAGTGGCCGGCCCTGCCGATCCTGGAACTCGGCGCGGAAACGTTCCGCCGAGTCGCCGACCGCGGTGGCCGGGCGCAGGTAGGCGATCCCGCGCTCGGTGCTGGCGACGAAGACATCCCCGACCGGTCCGGGGACCCGGACCCACCGGGCGAAGATCCGCCCGCCCAGATCGGCCGGCGCGTCGGCGGCCAGCGCGGCAAGTGCCGCGGTCAGTGGATCGGCAACGGGCATCGAGGTCATGACGGCCCTTCCTCCAGGCCCGCGGCGCTGGCCAGCCCGCGCAACCGGGTCAGCCCACGGGAAACATCGGATTTAACGGTGCCCTCAGCCACACCGAGCACACCGGCGATCTCCGGGTAGCCGAGATCGACGATGTGCCGAAGCACGATGGCCACCCGCTGCCGCTCCGGGAGCCGGCCGAGCAATCCGGCCAGCAGGTCACCGGACTCGTGCCGGGCGGTCCGCTGCTCCGGTCCCTCGCCGCGCGCCGCCGGCTCGTTGCCGGCCTCCAGCGGGACGTGCGCCGGCCGGCGGGCCAGCATGCGACGACGGTTCCGCTCGAGATTGAGCAGGATCGTGACCAGCCACGGGCGCACCGCGAGCCCAGCGATCCGTTCCGGCGGGTAGCCGCGGAGCGCCGCGTAGGCGCGCAGAAAGGTTTCGGCCGCCAGGTCCTCCGCGTCCGCGGGGCACCCGGTGGTGCGCAACGCGGCGGTGTAGACGACCCCGCCGTAGTCGGAGACGAGATCGGGAAATGCGGAATCGACGTCCCGGGCCAGGCGTTCGACCAGCCCGCCGGGTCCCGTCGTCGTCACAGCAGCAAGAACACCGGGCGGTCGCGTTCGGTTGCGCCGTCGCCTATCCGCGCAGCCGAAGCCGCTCACGGAACATGTCTGCGGACAGGGTTGCGGGGTGTTCGTCGTTGAAGAAATCGAGCAGGGTAGCGGCGAAACGCGCCGGTTCGTCGCGATGCGGGAAGTGTCCGGCGCGCTCGAAGATCTCCACCCGGGCGGCCGGCAGGAGCGCCGCCGCCGCGTGCGCGTGGGCGACCGGGATGAAACGGTCCCGGGCCCCCCAGACGATGAGCGTCGGGAGCCCCGCGGCGAGGTAGAGCCGGTCGCTCGCGTCGATCCGCTGGCCGCCGAGGTCCATGACCGCCCGGCAGGTGTGCACGAAGGCCCGAAGCGCCTCGGTATCGGCGAGCGACCCGTAGCCCCGGGCGATCTCCTTCGCCGCCGGGGCCATCAGATCCGACAGCCAGGGCAGGGCCCGACCGACCGCCTGGGCCGCGTTGCGGAGCCGGGGGTTGACGCCGATCGGCATGACGTATTCGGCGAACGGAAGGGTTGCCGCCCGCAGCAGCGGCGTCACCTGTCGGCCGAGCCCGCCGGAGGAGACCAGCACGAGCCGTTCGGTGTGCTCCGGGAACTGGTAGGCGAACTGCATCGCGACACCACCGCCGAGCGAGTGCCCGACGACTGTCACCCGCTCGTGACCGAGCAGGTCGGTGAGATCCCGGACCCCGCTGGCGTAGGCGCCGAGGGAATAGTCACCCCTGGGCTTCGCCGACTGCCCGTGCCCGAGCAGGTCGGGGGCGACGATCCGGACGCTGTCCGACAACCGGTCGATGACGTCGGACCAGGTGTCCGCGCACCCGGCGATTCCGTGCAGCAGGACGACGACCGGCCCGGTCTCGCCCGCGGTGATGTAGCTGATCTCGTGCCCGTGCAGGCTCGCGGTTTCTCGGCGCATCGCCCGACGCTACCCGGCCGGGTCACGGCCGGTTCAAGACGACGTAGCCGTCATCGGCGAAGACGACGTGGTAGCCGGCGCTCTCCAGCCGGGCGGTCCGGTCGGCGGCCGGCGCCCGGGAGCCGACCACTACCCACGGCGCGTTTCGCGGCGTGGGGTCGAGGAGCAGCACGGTGTCCCGGTCGACCAGGTGCGGGCCGACCTGGGCCGGGGCCTCGACGGTGACCCCGGGCGGCACGTGCGCCACCGCCGCTTCCGCGGCGGCGACCGCCGCAGTCGTGGACCACTCCGCGGTCGCGCCCAACTGCCCGAACGGGAACCGGGTGCAGGCCCAGACCGCGCCACCGAGCACGGCGGCCGCCCAGCCGAGCGCCCAGCGCTCCGAGCGGAGCCGGGGCAGGCGTGAGCGAACCCGCCGGATCCCGTCGACCGCGGCCAGGACCGCCAGCGGCATCAGCTCGGCGTCGTACTGGAACGCCGTGCCCCACCAGTGCGGGTCGGTCCCGAGGAAGCGCACGAGAAGCAGCGGCACGGCGAGCAGTGCCAGGGGGGATCCCAGCGCGGCGAATCCCCAGGGCGCGGTCAGCCACAACAACGTCCGCCATTTCGGCCCGGGCAGCACGAACAGCCGCAGCAGCCGCACCGGATGGCGGACCGCGAAGCCCAACGCGGCCGGCAGGCCGCCGCGGAACACGGTGTCGGTGAAGTAGGCGTAGTGGTGGCCGGCGGCGAAGTGCGGGATCAGCACGTTCACCGTCAGCTCGAAGGCCGCGAGGCCGCCGAGGGCGGTCAGGGCGCCGAGCCGGCGGTAGCCCCGGACGGCCAGGTAGACGCCGAAACCGGCCAGGAAAAGCCCGAACTGCTCCTTGACCACGAGAAGCACCGAGGCCGCGGCGACCGCCTGCCCGGGGCGGCCGGCGTCCGCCCGTTCGACCGCCAGCGCGGTCAGTGGGACCGCGAACATGATCTCGTGCACGTCGAAACCGAGGGCGGACTGGAGCCCCCAGGCCAGGCCGTAGCCGGCGAGCACGAGATACGCCGCGCGCCGGCCGAGCGCCCGGCGGGTGAACCGCCAGACCGGCACGCCGGAGGCCGCGAAAAGCACGGACTGGGCGACGAAGAGGAGCCCGATGCTCGGCCAGAGCCGGTAGAACGGCGCCAGTACCGCCCAGATCGGCGAGAAGTGGTCGGCGAGCAGGTTGTAGCCGACGATGCCGAAGTCGTGCACCCCCTTGACCGGGGAGATCGGCCCGCGCAGCCGGCTGTAGGAATGCACCGCCTGGTCGAAGATGGTCGAGTCGTATCCGGTCCGGAAGCCGCGTTGCTGCTCGAAGGAGACGAGGCAGTACAGGCCCGCGAAGCTCCCGGTGACCGCCGTCACCCCGCACCGGTCACCCACGTGACCGGACGCTATCCGGTGCGCTGCAAATACCCCCGTCTGCGCGGTTCTGTTAGCGTCCAAGCCGGGTCGGGACACCCGCCTGCACAGGGAGGACCCGTGACCGTGTCGGAGGAGGAGGTGCGCTCCGGGTCCCCGGTTACCGCTCCCCAGCCTGACCGGATCTTCACGATCCCGAACCTGATCTCGTTCCTCCGCCTGCTCGGCGTGCCGCTGTTCCTCTGGCTCGTCCTCGGCCCCCGGGCGGACGGCTATGCACTGGTCGTGCTGATGGCCTCGGGGGTCTCCGACTACCTCGACGGCAAGATCGCCCGGATGTTCGGCATGACCAGCCGGCTCGGTGAGCTCCTGGACCCGCTGGCCGACCGGCTCTACATCGCGTCGACGCTGATCGCGCTGACCGTGCGCGGCATCGTCCCGCTCTGGTTGCTCATCGTGCTCGTCAGCCGCGACGCCGTCCTGGCCCTGTGCCTGCCGATCCTGCACAGGCACGGTTACGGGCCGCTCCCAGTGCACTTCCTCGGCAAGGCCGCTACCTTCAACCTGCTTTACGCGTTTCCGTTCCTGCTGTTCTCGGTCGGTCACGGGACGGTGTCGACGATCACCCGCCCGCTCGGTTGGGCCTTCGCCCTGTGGGGCACGGGGATGTATTGGTGGGCCGGCGCGCTCTACATCGCCCAGGTGCGCCAGCTGGTGGTAGCCGACAGTGCGGGAGGCCTCGAATGAGAGCGGTCGTCATGGCCGGTGGCGAGGGCAGCCGGCTGCGCCCGATGACGGCGAACCTGCCGAAGCCGCTGCTGCCGGTGGCAAACCGGCCGATCATGGAGCACGTCCTGCTGCTGCTGCGCCGGCACGGCTTCACCGACACCGTCGTCACCGTGCAGTTCCTCGCCTCGCTGATCCGCAGCTACTTCGGGGACGGCGACGACGTCGGCATGAACCTGCACTACGCGACCGAAGAACGGCCACTCGGCACCGCCGGAAGTGTCAAGAACGCGGCCGACGCGTTGCGCCATGAACCCTTCGTCGTCGTCTCCGGTGACGCGCTCACCGACCTGGACCTGTCCGCCATGGTGCGCTTCCACAAGGAGCACGGGGCGCTGGTGACCGTGGCCCTGAAGTCCGTGCCCGACCCGCTGGAGTTCGGCATCGTGATCGCCGGTGAGGATGGCCGCATCGACCGCTTCCTGGAGAAGCCGACGTGGGGACAGGTCTTCTCGGACACGGTGAACACCGGGATCTACGTGATGGAGCCGGAAGCACTGGACGCGGTCGAAAGCGGCGAGGTGGTCGACTGGTCGGCCGACGTCTTCCCGGCGCTGCTGGAAGCCGGCGCCCCCCTCTTCGGGTACGTCGCCGATTCGTACTGGGAGGACGTCGGCACGCACGAGAGCTACTTCAAGGCCCACGCCGACGTGCTGAACCGGCAGGTCGACGTAGAGATCGACGGCTTCGAGGTCATGCCCGGGGTCTGGGTCGGGGAAGGCGCGGAGGTCGACCCGGACGCCGCGATCAAGGGCCCGGTGCTGATCGGCGACTACGCCAAGGTCGAGGGCGGTGTCGAGCTGCGCGAGTACACCGTGCTCGGGAACAACGTGGTCGTGAAGTCGGGGGCCTTCCTGCATCGCGCGATCATCCACGACAACGGTTTCATCGGGCAGCAGACCAACCTTCGCGGCTGCGTCGTCGGCCGCAATACCGACATCCTCCGCGCCGCGCGGCTCGAGGAGGGCTCGATCGTCGGCGAGGACTGCGTGGTCGAGGAGGAGGCCTTCATCTCGGCGGGCGTGACGGTGTACCCGTTCAAGACGATCGAAGCGGGCGCGGTCGTCAACACCAGCGTGGTGTGGGAGTCCCGCGGGCAGCGCAACCTGTTCGGCCCGCGGGGGGTCTCCGGACTGGTCAACGTCGAGATCACCCCCGAGCTCGTCGTCCGGCTGGCCAGCGCCTACGCGACGACCCTGCCGAAGGGGAGCGTCGTCACGACCAGCCGGGACGCGTCCCGGGCCGCCCGAGCCCTCAAGCGCGCCGTCATCTCCGCCCTCACCGCCAGCGCGATCAACGTGCGCGACCTCGAGGTCGCCCCGATGCCGCTCACCCGGTTCGAGACCGCGCGCAGCGACTCGGTCGGCGGCGTGGTGGTCCGCACGACCCCGGGCGACGCGCAGGGGGTGGACATCGTCTTCCTCGACGAGCGGGGGGCCGACATTTCCCGCGCCGTTCAGCGCAAACTGGACCGGGTGTTCAGCCGGCAGGAGTTCCGCCGGGCGTTCCCGGGGGAGATCGCCGACCTGACCTTCCCGTCCCGGGTGGTCGACACCTACGCCAAGGACCTGGTCGCCACGATCGACACCAGCGGAATCGCCGAGGCGCAGCTCAAGGTCGTCCTCGACACCGCCGGCGGCACCGCCGCGCTCATCCTGCCCAACCTGCTCGGCCGGCTCGGGGTCGACGTGCTCATCGTCAACGGCATCCTCGACGAGCGGTCACCGACCGAGACGCTGGCCGACCACATGCGGGGTCTCGAGCGGCTCGGCGAACTGGTCGGCTCGAGCCGCGCCGCGCTCGGGGTGCGCTTCGACCCGGTCGGGGAGCGGATCGCCCTGGTCGACGAGCGGGGAGAGCTGATCCACGACGACCGGGCGTTGCTCGTCTTCCTCGACCTCGTGGCCGCCGAGCGGCGCAGCGGCTCGATCGCGCTGCCGGTGACGACGACCCGGGTCGCCGAGCAGGTCACCAGCTTCCACGGGACGGGGATCCGCTGGACGTCGACGGCACCGGACGAGCTCTCGCTCGCCGCCGGGGAACCCGATGTGATCTTCGCGGGCAACGGCCGCGGCGGATTCGTCATCCCGGAGTTCTCCGCGCACATCGACGCGATGGCGGCGTTCCTGCGACTGATCGGCCTGGTCGCCCGAGCGCAGCTCACCCTGTCCCAGATCGACGCCCGGATCCCGCGGGCGCATCTCGTCCGCCGTACCGTGCCCACGCCGTGGGCGGTCAAGGGCCAGGTCATGCGCCTCGTCGTCGAGGCGGCCGGCAGCCGGGAACTGGACACCACGGACGGAGTGCGGATCGTCGAGCCGGACGGCAGCTGGGTTCTCGTCCTTCCGGACCCGGCCGAGGCGGTTACCCATCTGTGGGCCGAGGCCGCGGACCCGGAGACCGCCACGCAGCGGCTCGACGAGTGGGCCGGCATCGTCGAGAAGGCGAGCCGCTGAGCCGGGGCAAGGCGAATCGGGCGACAATGAACGGATGACCCAGCGACGCGAGCCGAGACGCCTCGACGCCTCGATGTCGCTGCTCACGGACATCGCCGCGAACGCCCTGGAGCCGGGCTACGCGCAGGCCGCGCAGGCCCATGCCCGCCGGCCCGCCGGGCGCGGCCCGCGGATAGCGGTGGCGGTCACGGTCGGGATCGCCGCGCTACTCGTCGTGGTCGACGGGGCGCAGGCCGCCCTGCACGCCCCGGCGGACGCCCGGGCCCGGGGCGCCCTGGTCGCGCAGGTGCAGGGTCTCGAGTCCCAGACCGCCGCCCTGGCCGGCACCGTGCGCAACCTACAGGCCGAGGTGGCGGCGGCCTCGGCGAGCGCGCTGTCCGCGGACGCCGCCGGGACCGGCCGGCTGGTCGGGCTCGAACGCGACAGCGGGATGTCCCCGCTGTCGGGCCCCGGCCTCGTCGTCATTCTCAACGACGCCCCGACCGCCTCCCCGGACACGCTGGGTGCCGGGAGCCCCGCGACGGGGCAGAACCGCATCCTCGACTCGGACCTTCAGGCGGTGGTCAACGCGCTGTGGGCGGCTGGGGCGCGGGGCATCGCCATCAACGGGGAGCGCCTCACCGCCTTGACCGCCATCAGAACGGCCGGCGCGGCGATCCTCGTCGACTTCAGCCCGCTGTCCCCCCCGTACACGGTCGAGGCGGTCGGCGACCCGGTCGCGATCGAGACCGGGTTCGGGGGGAGCGCCACGGCAGCCCAGTACCGGACCTACCAGTCGGTGTACGGGCTCGGGTTCTCCTACCACCGGGCGTCCGGGCTTTCCCTGCCCGCCGCCACCGACCTGGTCCTGCACGAAGCGGAGCCGCTGCCTTGATCATCCTGCTTGCGCTGGCGGCCGGGATCGGCATCGGGTTCGCGGTCCAGCCTTCGGTTCCGATCGACCTGCAGCCCTACCTCCCGATCGCCGTCGTCGCGGCCCTCGACGCGGTGTTCGGGGGCCTGCGGGCCCGTCTCGACGGGATCTTCGACGACAAGGTGTTCGTCGTGTCGTTCATCGCGAACGTGCTGGTGGCGGCGCTCATCGTCTTCGTCGGGGACCAGCTCGGGGTGGGCGGAGAGCTGTCGACCGCGGTGATCGTCGTCCTGGGTATCCGGATCTTCTCCAACGTGGCGGCCATCCGCCGGCACCTGTTCCGAGCGTGACCGCGGCCCTGCCGTCGCCCCCGCCACCGACCGGGTGGCGCGGGCTCGTCGAACTGCTCCGCCCCCGGCCCAACCGGGCCCAGGCGATCGTCGCGCTTCTCGTCGGGCTGCTCGGCTTCGCGATCGCCGCGCAAGTCCATGTCACCCGCTCCGGCGGCACCCTCGCCACCGCCCGCCAGACCGACCTGATCGGCCTGCTGGGCGACCTCACCGCGCGGGCCGACCGGCTGCGCGGGCAGATCGCGGCCCTGGAGGTGACCGAGGCGCAGCTCACCGCCGGCACCGGGGGACGGGCGGCCGCGCTGGCCGCGGCCAAGGCCCGGCTTCAGACCCTCGGCATCCTCGCCGGGACCCTGCCGGCGACGGGGCCCGGGATCGCGTTGACGATCAACGATCCGGGGCACCAGGTCCGAGCCGACGTGCTCCTCGACGCCCTCGAGGAACTGCGCGGCGCCGGGGCCGAGGTGATCCAGATCGGCCCGGTGCGGGTCGTCGCCTCCACGGCGCTGCTCGACGCCGCCAACCGCAACGTCACCGTCGACGGGGTCGAGGTGGCGCCGCCGTACGCCTTCCTCGTCATCGGCGACCCGAAGACGCTCGCCGCGGCCCTCGGCATCCCCGGCGGTGTCCTCGACACGGTGGACGCCCGGCCCGGGGCCAGCGCGACGGTCGACCAGCTCGCCCGGGTGACCATCCGCGCCTTGCATCCGGCCGGAGCCGGTCAGTAGGCTCGCCGCGCCCTGTCCCGACCGTCCCGACCGTCCCGAGCGCCCGCGGAGGCCCGGTGTTGCCGCAAGACCTCAAGTTCACGGCGGAGCACGAGTGGATCAGGCTCACCGGTGACGTCGTCCGGGTCGGGATCACCGACTTCGCCCAGGAGGCCCTCGGGGACATCGTCTTCGTCACCCTCCCGGAGCCGGGCACCGAACTGGCGGCCGGGTCGGTGTTCGGCGAGGTGGAGTCGACGAAGAGCGTCTCCGACCTATACGCGCCGGTCTCCGGGACGGTCAGCGCTCGCAACGAGGAGCTGGACCGGCGCCCCGAGCTGGTCAACAGCGATCCGTACGGCGAAGGCTGGATGATCGAGATCACCCCGTCCGGCGAGGGGGACATCGAGGGTTTGCTCGACTCGGATGGTTACACCGCATTGATCACGCCGTCCTCCTGACCGGCTCCCGGTTGACCGCACCGCCACCGGCCGCTTACGTTCCCCGGACCATCAACCTTTGGTCGACGGTCGGACGGGGAAAGGACCCGCTATGGCGACGGTGTTCTGTACCCAGTGTGGCCAGCAGAATCCGGAGGAGTCCCGCTTCTGCGCGCGCTGCGGCGCTGCCCTCACCCTGCCGTCGGGGGAGCGCGCGGTCGAGGCGACCTCGACGATCTCGATCGGCGGGCTCGATCCGCTCGAAGAGCACGGCGACGACGAGACCTTCGGCGACCTGGCGCTGGAGGCGCTGCCGGCCGGCTCGGCGCTGCTCGTGGTGCGCCGAGGCCCGAACGCCGGCAGCCGCTTCCTCCTCGACAAAGATGTGACGACCGCCGGGCGGCACCCGGAGAGCGACATCTTCCTCGATGACGTCACGGTCTCCCGCCGGCACGCCGAGTTCCACCGCGCCGACACGGTGTTCTCGGTGTGCGACGTGGGCAGCCTCAACGGCACCTATCTCAACCGGGAGCGGATCGACAACACCCCCCTCGCCAGCGGTGACGAGGTGCAGATCGGCAAGTTCCGGCTGGTCTACCTCACCGCAGAGACCACCCGGTGAGCGCGGCGATGCCCTCCCGGGCGTTCATGAGCATCGGCGAGGTGCTGTCCCAGCTCCGCCCCGAGTTCCCCGACGTCACCATCTCGAAGATCCGGTTCCTGGAGGCGGAGGGCCTGGTCGAGCCGGAACGCACCCCGTCGGGATACCGCAAGTTCTCCCGCGACGACCTGGCCCGGCTGCGCTACGTGCTCGGTGCCCAGCGTGACCACTACCTCCCGCTGCGGGTGATCAAGGCCCACCTCGAGGCCCTCGACCGTGGCCTGGAGCCCCCGAGCACCCCCGGTGGGGGCCCGCAGGTGCCGCGGGCCCTGGTCGCCGCGGAGGGGCTGCCGGATGCGACCGCCTTCGGGCCGGACGCCAGCGAGCTGCGGCTGTCCCGCGACGAGCTGATGGATGCGGCCGGGCTCGAGCCGGAGGCCCTCGCCGCGCTGGAGAACTACGGCCTGGTCGGGCCGCGCCCCGGCTCCACGCACTACGACGGCGACGCGCTCATCATCGCGAAAACCGTCGCGGAGATGGCCTCGTTCGGCATCGAAGCCCGCCATCTGCGCTCGTTCAAGGCGGCGGCCGACCGGGAGATCGGCCTGGTCGAACAGGTGATCAGCCCGCTCGCCCGCCAGCGCAACCCGGAAGCGCGAGCCCGGGCCGAGGAGGTGTCCCGGGAACTCGCGGCGCTGTCGGTGAAGCTGCATGCCACCCTGGTCAAGGCCGGCCTCCAGCCGCGATTCGGACGCTGACCGGTCGTCGCGACACGCGGTCCGCGGCCGACGGCGCGGTGTAGGTTGGACGTCGGGCCGTGAGGGACGGGGAACGACGTGAACGAGCTTTCCGTGGTCGGGGTCCGCGTGGAGTTGCCGTCGAACGCTCCGATCGTTCTGCTCAAGGAAGTCTCCGGGGACCGCTACCTGCCGATCTGGATCGGGGCCGTCGAGGCGACCGCGATCGCGTTCGCCCAGCAGGGGATCAAACCGGCCCGGCCGCTGACCCACGACCTGTTCAAGGACGTCCTGGAGGCGTTGGGCGGTGACCTGCGGGCCGTGCACATCACCGATCTGCGGGACGGCGTCTTCTTCGCCGAACTGATCTTCGCGAGCGGCACGACGGTCTCGGCGCGACCTTCGGACGCGATCGCGCTGGCGATCCGGACCGGCACGACGATCTTCGCCGAAGACGAGGTGCTCGCCGAGGCCGGAATCCCGATCGCGGAGGACACCGAGCAGGACAGTGAGGTCGAGAAGTTCCGGGAGTTCCTCGACCAGGTGACCCCGGAGGATTTCGAGACCTCCTGACCGGCATCCGCGCTCAGACGTGGATGTCGACTGGAGCTTGAGGGTTGCGACGCGCCGGCCGATGACATTGACGGCGGCCGGTGGGCTGCCTAGCGTCGCCCGAGTCGAGGAGAGGCGGGAACGTGGCCGGCACCGAGCGCCCGGGGGACCCGGGCATTCAGCAGGCCCTGTTCGCCGAAGATCGACCGTCCGACGGGATCGGCTACCGGGGACCGACCGCCTGCCGGGCGGCTGGGATCACCTACCGGCAGCTCGACTACTGGGCGCGGACCGGTCTGGTCGAGCCGAGCGTGCGCCCGGCGCACGGGTCGGGCAGCCAGCGGCTCTACTCCTTCCGGGACATCCTGGTGCTCCGGGTCGTCAACGGACTGCTCAGGGCCGGTGTTTCGCTGCCGAACATCCGGACCGCGGTCGCCACGCTGCGCGAGCGCGGGATCGACGACCTGGCCCGGCTCACCCTGGTGAGCGACGGAACCACGGTCTACGAGTTCACCTCCCCGGACGAGGTGGTCGACCTGCTCCAGGGCGGTCAGGGCGTTTTCGCGATCGCGGTGAGCCGGGTGGCCCGCGACGTGGAGGGCTCGCTCGCCGAGCTCCCGGGCGAGCGGCCCGGCGAGCCCGGTGCCGACGAGCTGGCGGCCCGCCGCGGCCGGCGCAGCACGGCCTAGCCAGCACAGCCGGCGCCAGCCACCGCTGGTAGCCTGAACCGTCCGTCGACCCCGCGCGGGAGAGTTCTCACGCCGCCAGCGTGAGGCGCCGAAGGAGCAATTCCTCCCCGGAATCTCTCAGGCCCAGCGACCGCGCAGGTTAGGACACTCTGGAAAGCGGACGCCACGGCGTCCCACCGATGGGGCAAGCCCGGGCGCGGGTGAAGCTCTCAGGTTCCATGACAGAGGGGCTGCAAACTGCTCGGCGTTTCGTGAGCAAACGTGAGCGAACGTGTGTTTTATTGAGTGTGTGAAGCTAGCTGAGTGGGCGCGGGTGAACGGTGTGCATCCGCAGACCGCGTACCGGTGGTTCCGGGAGGACCGGATGCCGGTGCTAGCTCGGCGTCTGGAGTCGGGCACGATCTGGGTGGACGCGGCCCCGGCCGATGACACCGGCCGAACTGTGGTCTACGCGCGGGTGTCTTCTCATGACGAGCGTGCCGATCTGGACGGGCAGGTCGCACGGCTCACGGACTGGGCTACCAGCAACGGTCACATGGTTGGTGAGGTGGTGCGCGAGGTCGGGTCCGGGTTGAACGGCAAGCGCCCGAAGTTGCGGAGGATCCTGTCGGACCCGTCTGCGAGCGTGGTGGTCGTGGAGCATCGCGACCGGCTGGCCAGGTTCGGGGCCGACCACCTCGAAGCGGCGTTGTCTGCACATGGCCGCCGCGTGGTGGTGGCTGATCCGGGCGAGACCACCGATGATTTGGTGCGAGACATGATCGAGGTCCTCACCTTCATGTGCGCCCGGCTCTACGGGCGTCGGGGTGCGCGGAACCGGGCCATGAGGGCGGTCACCGCCACCAAGCATGCCGAGGAGACAGTCACGGGATCGGTCGGTGTGTGATGGCGAGGTTCGAGGTTCCTGATGGTTGGGTGGCGCAGGCCTACCGGTTTGCGCTCGACCCGAGTACCGGCCAGGAGCAGGCGTTCCGTTCTCATGCAGGTGGTGCCCGCAAGGCACACAACACGATGCTCGCGCTGGTGAAGGCGACGCTGGATCAGCGGGCTGCGGAACGGTCCTACGACGTTGACGAAGCCGACCTGACCCCGTCGCTAGGGTGGTCGCTGGCGGCGTTGCGGAAGGAGTGGAAACCCGTAAGGACGTGGTTGCGCCGTGGTGGCGTGAGAACTCCAAGGAGGCCTACAACACCGGTCTGGACGCTCTGGCCCGCGGGCTGGACGCGTGGGGTAAGTCCCGCAAGGGCGAGCGGGCGGGCAAGGCGGTCGGGTTCCCGAGGTTCAAGACTGCCCGGGCCAGGCGCTCGGTGCGGTTCACCACCGGGGCCATCCGCGTCGAGGCCACCCGCCATCACGTGACCCTGCCGCGGGTGGGCAAACTCAAAACCCACGAGTCCACGAGGAAACTGGCGCGCCGCATCGAGGCTTCGACCGCGCGCATCCTCTCAGCGACCGTTGCCGAGGACTCGGCCGGGCGTTGGCACGTCTCGTTCCAGACCATCGTGGCGGCCAAGACCCGACCCGCACACGCCGGTAGGTCGCCGCATCCGGTGGTCGGTGTCGATGTCGGCGTCAAGGATCTGCTGGTGGTTGCGACCCCGGACGGGGTCGAAGTCGCGCTGGTGCCAGCGCCCAAACCGTACGCGAAGGTGCAGACCCGCCTGCGGGCGTTGCAGCGCAAGGCCGCGCGGCAGCACGGCCCCTACGACCCGGCCACCCGCATCAAGCAGCGGCCCTCGAAGCGGTGGGTAAAGACTCAGGCCCGGATCGGACGTACCCACGCCCGTGCCGCTGCCGTGCGCCGCGACGCGCTCCACAAGGCCACCACCATCCTGGCCCAGCAGCACCAGGTCAACACCGTGGAGACGTTGAACACCTCCGGGATGAGGTCGGCGGGCGGTGCCTACAAGAAGGGCCTGAACCGGGCGCTGGCCGACGCCGCCCTCGCCGAGATCAGGCGGATGCTCGGCTACAAGACCCGCTGGTATGGCACCACACTCGTGGAGGCCGACCGGTGGTACCCATCTTCCAAGACGTGCTCGGGGTGCGGCAGGCGAAAGCCAAACCTGACCCTCGCCGACCGCACCTATATATGTGAGCACTGCGGCCTGACGATCGGCCGTGATCTCAACGCCGCGATCAACCTCGCCCGATACGGGCGAGACCTCACCCGAGGTGAACCGTGTCCCGCCGACAGTGGGTCGGTGGCAGGACGTGGAGCCACCCATAAGACCAGACCCGCGCAAGCGGCGACGGCAGGAGGCAGTGAAACGTCAACCCGGCACAACACCACCGGTGTTGATCCGACCGGGACCGCCGTCTCGCAAGGGACGGCTGCCTGATGGAGCAGACTCACATTTGCTCACCAGAAGGCAACGGGAGGGGCATCGGTCCGTCGCGATCCGAGGAGGCCCCATGACCCGCCCCCGCCCGGCCGCCGGCTTCGCCGACCGCCACATCGGCCCGCGCGAGGGCGAGATCGCCCGGATGCTCGAGGTGGTCGGCTTCGACGGCCTCGACGAGCTGATCGACGCGGCCGTCCCGTCCGCGATCCGCGACCGGGAGCCGCTGAACCTGCCACCGGCCGCGGGGGAGTCCGAGGTCAGCGCGGAACTGGCCGCGCTCGCCGCGCGCAACGCCACCGCGGTGTCCATGATCGGGCTCGGCTACGCCGATACGGTCACCCCGCCGGTGATCAGGCGGAACGTGCTGGAGAACCCGGCGTGGTACACCGCCTACACGCCATACCAACCGGAGATCTCGCAGGGCCGGCTGGAGGCGCTGCTCATCTTCCAGACCCTGATCGAAGACCTCACCGCGCTCCCGGTCGCCGGGGCTTCGCTGCTCGACGAGGCGACCGCCGCGGCCGAGGCAATGACGCTTTGTCGACGTGTCGGTTCATCGACCGGGGCGTTCGTGCTGGACCGGGACTGCCACCCCCAGACCATCGCCGTGGTCCGGACCCGAGCCCGGCCGCTCGGCATCGAGGTGGTGGTGGCCGATCTCAGCGACGGCCTCGGCCCCGACCTTCCGGCCGAGCTGTCCGGCGTCCTGCTCCAGTACCCGGGAAGCACCGGGGCGGTCCGCGATCTGGCGCCGATCATCGCGGCGGTGCACGAGCGCGGCGGCCTGGCCGTCGTCGCCGCCGACCTGCTCGCGCTGACCCTGCTCCGGGCACCGGGGGAGTGCGGAGCCGATGTCGCGGTCGGCTCCGCGCAGCGCCTCGGGGTCCCTATGTGGTTCGGCGGCCCGCACGCGGGCTACCTCGCGGTTCGGGCCGGGCTCGAACGCTCCCTCCCCGGGCGGCTGGTGGGTGTGTCGGTCGACGCCGACGGCACCCCGGCATTCCGGCTCGCGCTACAGACCCGGGAGCAGCACATCCGCCGGGAGAAGGCGACGAGCAACATCTGCACCGCGCAGGTGCTCCTCGCGGTCACCGCCGCCATGTACGCGGTCTACCACGGCCCGGAAGGGCTCACCGCGATCGCGGAACGTGTCCACGAGCGGGCCGCCGAGCTCGCCGCGGGCCTGCGAGCCGGCGGGGTCGAGGTCGTCCACCCCGCCTTCTTCGACACGGTCGCGGGCCGGGTCCCGGGTCGCGCCGACGTGGTGCTGGCCGCGGCGCTCGAACGGGGGATCAACCTGCGCCGGATCGACGCGGACACCGTAGCGGCGGCGTGCGACGAGCTCACCACGCCCGGTCACATCGCGGCGGTGCTCGACGCGTTCGGCGTGCCGGCGGCCACCGGGGCTGCGGCGTCGGCCCTTCCCGAGGGATTGGCCAGGTCCAGCCCGTTCCTCACCCATCCGGTGTTCTCCGCGCACCGGTCGGAGACCGCGATGCTGCGCTACCTGCGCTCGCTCTCCGACAAGGACGTCGCGCTGGACCGGTCGATGATCCCGCTCGGCTCGTGCACGATGAAGCTCAACGGCACGACCGAGATGGAGCCGCTGAGCTGGCCCGGCTTCGCGCGGGTGCACCCCTACGCACCGGCCGACCAGGTGGTCGGGTACCTCGAGCTGATCAGCACCCTGGAGGGCTGGCTGGCCGAGATCACCGGCTATGCCCGGGTCTCCGTCCAGCCGAACGCCGGCTCGCAGGGCGAGTTCGCCGGCCTGCTCGCCATCCGGGCCTACCACGACAGTCGCGGCGAGACCGGACGGGACGTCTGCCTGATCCCGTCCTCGGCACACGGGACGAACGCGGCGAGCGCGGCGATGGCCGGAATGCGGGTGGTGGTCGTGGCCTGCGACCCGGGTGGCAACGTCGACCTCGCGGACCTTCGCGCCCGGCTGGCCGAGCACGACGGCCGGGTCGCGGCGATCATGCTCACCTACCCGTCGACCCACGGGGTGTTCGAACCGACGGTGACCGAGATCTGCGCCGCCGTGCACGAGTCTGGAGGTCAAGTATACGTTGATGGTGCGAACCTGAACGCGCTGGTCGGCCTGGCCCGGCCCGGTCGGTTCGGCGCCGACGTCTCGCACCTCAACCTGCACAAGACGTTCTGTATCCCGCACGGCGGGGGCGGACCCGGGGTGGGGCCGGTCGCGGTGCGGGCCCACCTCGCCGAGTTCCTCCCCGGCGACCCGTTGGCCGGGTCCGGCGGTCCGGTCGGGCCCGTGTCCGCGGCCGCCCACGGGTCGGCCGGGATCCTGCCGATCTCGTGGGCCTACATCCGGCTGATGGGCCCGGACGGGCTGCGCCGGGCCAGCGAGGTGGCCGTCCTGGCCGCGAACTACGTCGCCCGCCGACTCGCCTCGCATTACCCGATCCTCTACAGCGGCGCCGGCGGCCTGGTCGCCCACGAGTGCATCGTCGACCTGCGCCCGATCACCCGGGAAACCGGCGTCTCCGTCGAGGACGTCGCGAAGCGACTGATCGACTACGGCTTCCACGCTCCGACGATGTCCTTCCCGGTCGCCGGCACGCTGATGATCGAGCCGACCGAGTCCGAGGACCTCGCCGAGCTGGACCGCTTCTGCGCGGCGATGATCGCGATCCGGGCGGAGATCGACCGGGTCTCGACCGGCGAATGGCCGCGCGACGACAATCCGCTCACCGGCGCCCCGCACACTGCGGCGATGATGGTCGGGGAATGGAAGCACGCCTACAGCCGCGAGGAGGCCGTCTACCCGCTCCCGGCGCTGCGGGCGGCCAAGTACTGGCCACCGGTCCGTCGGATCGAAGGGGCCTACGGGGACCGGAACCTGATCTGCGCCTGCCCGCCGGTCGAGGCGTTCGCCGACTAGGTCCGGCCCTCGACCTCCTGCGCGGCTTCGAGCGCCGGGGCCCGCCCGGCCCAGTCGGCCTGCCGCACGGGATAGCCGGCTGCGCTCACCGCGGTGCAGACCGCCGCATCATCGTCGATAACGACGCCGACCTCCCGGTCGGCTCCCACCTCCCGCAGCAGCTCAACCTTGGCGATCCGCGCGGGCCGGTGGTCCCCGTCGGCCCGCATGACGATCCGGCCGGGCGGCAGGTGATGGCGGGCCAGCCAGTCCCGGGTGTCCCCCCGGGTCCGGGCCGGCCGGCCGGTCAGGTAGACGATCTCGTGGGTGGCGGCGAGGTCCCGGACAACCACGACCCCCTCGGCCAGCGGCGGGTCCTCCGGGGCGGCGGCGAAGAAGCCGGCCCAGTCCTTGGGCCGGCGCTCGAGATGGTGCAGCCGGTGCCGGACGTCGGCCACCACCCCGTCGATGTCGATCACGGCGAGCGGCCGAGCCTGGTCTGCTGGCATCCGTCGAGCCTGCCAGAATGGGCGGCATGCAGCTGCTGCGCACCCCGGAGGAACGGTTCGCCGACGTTCCCGCGTTCGGTTACGAGCCGTGTTACGTCGAGGTGGCCCGGGGCGACGACACCGGCTCGCTGCGGGTGGCCTACGTCGAGGCGGGGCCGGCCGATGGGCCGGTGGTGCTCTGCCTGCACGGCGAGCCGACCTGGTCGTTCCTGTATCGCAAGGTGCTGGCGGTGCTGGCCGACGCCGGCTGCCGGGCCATCGCGCTCGACCTGGTCGGCTTCGGCCGGTCGGACAAGCCGGCCGAGGTGGCGGACCACAGCTACGCCCGGCACGTCGAGTGGGTCCGGGCCGCCGTGTTCGACGGCCTGGGGCTGTCCCGGGTCACCCTCCTCGGGCAGGACTGGGGGGGCCTGATCGGCCTGCGGCTGGTGGCCGAGAACCCGGACCGGTTCGCCGCCGTGGTCGCGGCCAACACCGGGCTGCCGACCGGCGATCACGACATGCCCGCGATCTGGTGGACCTTCCACGACGCGGTGGTGTCCGCGCCGACCCTCGACATCGCCAGGTTCGTCAACAGTGGTTGCCTCGTGCCGCTGCCGCCGGAGGTGCTCGCCGGATACGCCGCGCCGTTTCCCGATCCGAGCTTCATGGCCGGACCGCGGGCGATGCCGCAACTCGTGCCGACCCGCCCGGACGACCCGGCGAGCGCGGCCAACCGGGCGGCCTGGGCGGTGCTCGGCCAGCTCGACCTGCCGTTGCTGTGCGCGTTCAGCGACAGCGACCCGATCACCGGCGGGATGGCGCCGATTCTCGCCGCGGCGATGCCCGGGGCGGCCGGGCGCGATCATCCGACGATCACCGGCGCCGGGCATTTCCTCCAGGAGGATGCCGGGGACCGGCTCGGCCAGGTCGTCGCCGAGTTCGTCCACGCCGTGGTCTGAGCGGGCTCAGGTCAAAACGTCTACCCGAGAATCCACCACGGGGCGTTCACCCCCCCGGAGGGCAGGGGAACGGGTGGCCGTGGCCCTCCACCCAATTTACCTCTCGTCCTGTCGTCGCATTTACAATCTCGGCCGAGTGGAACGGACCCACAGGTCCGCCGCCAGTTCCACCAGTCTGGAGGAATACGCCGATCCATGCCTCGGTCTGCCCGGTCAACGTCGGGGTCGGCTGTCCGGGATAAAACACTTGGTAGCTGATCTGGCAGGCCACTGGGCGCCCCAGTCCGAAGAGCACGAGTGCACCCTGGCGATCCGAGAAACGAATGCCCTCTTGATCGATTAGGGCTTTCGCCTGCTTGGCATCAATCTTCGGTTGAAAGCCGGGCGACGGCGGCAGGATGAGCAACTGATTCGACCCGATCCCGAATGCGGAACGACTCAAGGCCGGACCCGGACCCGAATACGAACTGGTGGTGCATGAGATGGCACCCAACACACACACGAGGGATGCGCAGACTCGGCCAATGCGGCTAGGCATCGACCGCCGGCCCGCTGGATACTCCACGCTCAGGTCCGGTTCCCGCAACCTTGCCGAGCTACTCACACCGAGTCTCCGACAGTTTTCAGGAGCAGGCGTCGTGCGTGTCAGTGTACGACCCGTTCGGTCCCAACGCGCTTGGCGTGGCGAGCGGCTGGTCGCTTTGTCCACCGTAACGGGTCATCTCGACGGAGAGTCCCGGGCCGGTCCCGAGCTGGCTGTCGCTTGCCAGCGAGAAGGACACGCGGCGCCCGCATGGCACCAGGCCGCGCTCAGCCCCCGGCGCCGTCCCCGGCCGCGGGGGTGTCGCCCGCATCGGGTGGGGAGCTCGACGTGGGGCTGGGTTTGGGGGCTTCGGTCGTCCGATCGGCCCCACCGGTCGCGCCGGTCTCCGCCGGTGCCGACGGCTCGGCCGTGGCAGTTCCCCCGGTGGTCGTGGTTTCACCCCGGTCGCTGCCCGAGCGGGTGGGGGTGGGGGAAGGTCGCGCGGCGGGCGACTCCGGCGTGGGCAGGCCCGGGAGCTGCGCCAGCGCCTGCTGGAGCCCGGTCAGCCGGGCCGCCAGTGCGGCGCGCTGGTCCGAGACCGACACCAGGGGCAGCGCGGCGGCGGCATCCGCGAGCTGTCTGCTCAACTCGACGCGGTCAGCGCTGCTGATCCCACCCGCTTGGCGGGCAGCTACGACCTGCTGTTGCACCTTCCCGAGCAGGGCGTTGATCCGCGCCACCGCCTGCTCGCTGCGGTCCGGCGCGTGCGCCGGCGACCCGATCAGGGCGCGGTGCAACCCGGCGAACGGCCCGGCCAGCGGCCCGACCCCGCCGACCGCGGCGGCGACCCCGCCGACGGACAGCGCGAGGCCCAGGCCGCCGGCGACGACCAGGGCGAGCCGGCGCGGCAGCGTCCGCGGCCCGGTGCCAAGGTCGATCGGGGTCGGAGCCGGACGCGCGGCGGCCACCGCGTCGAGCGAACCGCGCAGCCGGGCCAGCGCGGCCACCGTCGTGTCGCCGTCGGGGGTGCGCCCGGCCGCGAGCGCGTCGAACAGGGCGGCATCGTCGCGCACCTCGACGGACTCCAGCGGATCCGCGCCGGGGGGCGGGTCGGTGCTCATATCGGCTGCTCCGCGGCCAGTGCGCGCACCCGGGCGAGCGCCCGATGCTGGGCTACCCGCACCGCGCCGCTGGTCATCCCCAGCGTCGCCGCGGTCTCCTCGGCGCTCAGGCCGGCCGCCACCCGGAGCAGCAGCACGCCGCGCTGCGTGTCCGGCAGCGCGTCGATCAGGGCGAGCAACCGGGCCGCCTCCTCGCCGAGAACCGCCTGTTCCTCCGGGCCCTTGGCCTCGGTCGGGGCCCGGCTGATCCCGTCCAGGGACTCCTCCCGGCGCCGCCGGCCGCGGCGATGCGCCTCCAGGACCTTGTTGGCGGCCACGCCGAAGACGAAGGCGGCGAATGGTTGGCCGCGATCTTCGTACCGCGGCAAAGTCACTGCCACCGCGAGGATCACCTCTTGGGTCGCGTCGTCCGCCGCGTACGGGTCCCGTAGGCGGGCCAGGCAATAGCGGTAGACCGCCGGTCGGAGCTGCCCGAGGAGCTCATCGAGCGCCGGCCGGTCCCCGCGCCGGGCCCGCTCTAGGCACGCCGCGACGTCTGCGGTCTCCACTGTCACCTCCATTGCCGCCCGGGGCGGTTCCGTTACAGATCATCGACGCGGAGGATCACCCGGTTGCGCTGTAACGGTTGGAGTCCGGTCGGCAATATGCCGCTAGACGGTTAGCAATCCGGGCCGGTCGCCCGACTCGACATGGAGGAATGATGATCCGTTGCCGTTTGGCCACCTGGTCCGCCGCGCTCGTGCTGGGCTGCGGCTCCGCCGGGGCACTTGCCCTGGCCACGCCCGCCCAGGCCGACGGCGGAACCGGCGCCGTCGCGCTGAGCCAGATCGGGGCCAACGCGTACGCCCTGTCGCTGTCGGTGGCGGGCACCGCCATCGTCATCGACTACACCCTGAACGGCTCGGGCCAACTCACGTCGGCCACCACCTCGGCGCCGGGCGCCACGGTGAGCACCGCCGGCGACGAGATCCGCGCCGCGCTGGTCGACGGAACGGTCGTCCAGGTCGAGCTCGGCGGCGGCGGAACGAGCGTCGACTCGGTCGAGACCGAGTCCCCGGAGCCGACCGAGAGCCCGGAGGCTACCCATTCTCCCGAGCCCACCGAGAGCCCGGAGGCGACCCATTCTCCCGAGCCCACCGAGAGCCCGGAGGCGACCCACAGCCCGGACGCCACGAGCAGCGACTCGAGCAGCACGGACAGTTCCGGCGGCAGTGGCTCGGACGGCTGAGCGACGAGGGTCGGTGCCACGGCTGCGCCCCTTGGCCGCAGCCGTGGCCACCCTCGTCCTGAGCGGCGCCTGCGCCTCCCCACAGCACGTTCCGCCGGCGGCGTCCCCGACGGCCGCAGGTGCAGCGACCACCGCGGGATCCCCGGCCACCGGAGCCCTCGGCCAGGCGATCGCGGCCAGCCGGCGGCTGAGCAGCTACGCGTTCGCCACGACACTCGCCGTCGGTAGCAGCACCACCCGGATCTCCGGGGCCGTGGTGCAGCCCGACGAGCTCACGTACACGCTGACCACCGGCGGGCGAAGCGAGCAGGTCGTCCGGCTGCTCGGCGCCACCTACGTGCGCACGGTCCCGGGGCACTGGAAGCGACTGCCCAAGGCCCAGCCGGCCAGCGATCCGGTCCAGGCGTTGATCACGGTCCTTTCCGGCATCACCGGCCCGACCACGAGCGTCGTGGTCGGCGAGACCGTGGTGGCGGGGATCCTGCCGCCGCCGGTCGCCCAGGCGGCCGGCCTGCTGCCGGCCGGCGCGTCCCGCACCGTCCGCGTCGCGGTCTCGGTGACCATCGACCCGGCGCACCAGGTGACCCGGCTCCAGGTCGTCCTGCCCGTCTCGGTGCGCGGCCGGGTCCTTCAGGCGGTACAGACCACGACGTTCAGTCGCTTCGACTCGGTCCCCCCGATCACCGTCCCGAGCGGCTGACTCCGGCGTGGCGGCCGGGGGGTCGGGGTCCTCGTTGAAGAAAAATATGCCGACCCCTCTGGACACGTAGAGTAGTCATGTCGTAGCCTTCTGTAGCTACCCCGACTAGTCAGTTCGGGTGGCGTTCGGGACGCGATGACCTCCGGGACCGCAAGACGGTCGCTTGGACCCGGTGCGAGCGGAGTAGCGAGACCACTCCCGAGATCTGTTCCAGGAGGCGTACCCAGCCGGGGCGCCGGCCTCGAAGGGGTCGGGGGACGAGTGATGCTGCAAGCGTCCAGCACCAGCTGGGGAGGCGGGCGATGAGCCGCGCCAGCACGAGCTGGGGCGGCGGTCGGGCTCGCCGGGCATCCCGGCTGCTCGCCCTGACCCTCGGCGTGGCCACCCTCGCCGCCCCGTTGCCGGCCCTCGCGGCCAGCGCTCCCACTACCCGGGTCGTGGTCATCGGGCGTTCCGCCGGTGCGGCGCTCGCCGCGGTCGGCGGAACCGGGATCCGCACCCTGACCCCCGGGGTCGCGGTCGGCCTGGCCAGCGCGGACGCCGACGCCCGGCTCACCGCGGAGGGCTACCGGGTCGCACCGGACGCACCGGTCAGCCTCGCCGTCGCCAACGACCAGGGTTCCCAGAGTGACCAGAGTGACCAGGGTGCCCAGAGCGCTCAGAGTGACCAGAGTGCCCAGCGGGGCCGGGCAGTCCTGTCGGTCCGCAACGAGCTCTACGCGCAACGGGTCGGTGACGGCGCGGGCCAGACGATCGCCGTCCTCGACTCGGGGGTGGACGCGGTGCCCGCGCTCGCCGGGCGGGTCATCGACGGCGCCGACTTCACCGGCACCGGTTTCGCCGACAGCTACGGGCACGGCACCTTCGTCGCCGGGCTGATCGCCGGCAACGGCCTGGACAGCTTCGGCCACCAGACCGGGATCGAAGGGGTCGCACCCGCCGCGCGCATCGTGTCGGTGAAGATCGCCGACGCGCAGGGCCGGAGCACCGTCGGCCAGGTCGTCGCCGGCCTTGCCTGGGTGATCGCGCACGCTTCGACCTACCAGATCGGGGTCGTGAACCTGTCCCTGTCGGTGTCGCAGGCGGACAGCTACGAGACCGACCCGATCGACGCGGTCGCCGAGGCCGCGTGGTTCTCCGGCCTGGTCGTGGTCGCGAGTGCCGGCAACGACGGCGGCCGGGTGCTCCGCGCGCCAGGCAACGACCCGTTCGTGCTCACCGTGGGCTCGGTCGCCGACAACGGCTCCCTCCGGCTCAGCGACCACACCCTTTCGCCGTACAGCGACTCGGGCCTCACCCAGGACGGGGTGGCCAAGCCGGAAGTCACGGCGCTGGGGGAGCACGTCCAGGCCCCGCTGCCCGACGGAAGCACCCTGGCCGGCGAGCAGACGGTCGACGGCCTGCCGGCCGGCTACGGGCAGCTTTCCGGAACCTCGATGTCGGCCGCGGTCGCGTCCGGGGCGGCCGCACTGCTGCTCGCCGACCACCCGGGCTGGCGTCCCGGCCTGGTCAAGGCCGCGTTCGAGCAGACCCGGTCGGACCAGCTCGGCGAGATCCAGCTGCCGGGCGCGGACAACGCCACGCCGACCCGGGACGCGAACGCCGCCTACCACGCGTCCGTCGCGCTCGCCGTGGCCTACGCCCAGCAGGTGCTGCACACCCGGGCCTACCGGAACGTGATCTGGAGCGACGTCACGTGGAGCGACGTCACGTGGAGCGACGTGACCTGGAGCGACGTGAGCTTCGCGAACGTTGTTTCGGCGACCGTCACCTGGAGCGACGTCACCTGGAGCGACAGCGTGTCCGGCAGCTCGGGGGCGACCCAGACCGGCACCACCAGCCAGGTGACCTGGAGCGATGTGACCTGGAGTAACGCCCTCGACGTGCCGAAGAACGACTGAGGACAGTCGCCGGTTCGGTACGGAGGGGCCCGTGAGCGAGCTCAACGGCGTGCCAGCGCGCGCCCGCGCGCGCGGCGAGCTCTCGCCCGGCGCCTGGGTCTACATCGCCGGGATCAGCCTGGCGGCGGCCGTCGCCGTGGTGGTCGCCGCCCGCATCGGTGCCGGGGGCACCTCCGCGCTCGGGCTCACCATCGGACTCGCCGTGGCCGCGACCGTCGCCCAGCTATCCGAGGTCCGGACCCCGAACAACAAGGGCTACGTCGCGACGATCGCCTTCCTGATGGCCGGCGCCCTGCTGCTCCCGCCGGTCGACGCGGCGGCCGTGGTGCCGCTCCCGTTCGTCGTCGAGTTCCTCGTGAAAAGCAAGCCCGCCTACATCCAGGCGTTCAACATCGCCTCCCAGATCCTGTGCACCCTGGCGGCCGGCATGTCCTACCGGCTGGTCGCCGGGGTGGGAGTCGGCACCCGGATCACCGGGGATCCGCGTTCGGTCGTCGGCATCCTGCTCGCGCTGGCGATCTTCCTCACCGTCAACCATGCCACCGTGGCGGTGGCGGTCTGGCTGGCACGGGGCGTCCGGCCCAAGACCAGCGGCCTGTTCAGCCCCGACAGCCTGGTCCCCGATCTCGGGCTGCTGGCCACCGGTGTCGTCATCGCCGGGCTCTGGGCGCTCGCTCCCGCGCTGGTCGCCTTCGCCGCGCTGCCGATCGTGCTGCTCCAGCGGGCCCTGCACTTCCCGGCGCTCCGCCAGGCCAGCCGGACCGACCCCAAGACCGGGCTGGCCAATGCCGCCTGGTTCACCGAGCAGGCAGACGCCGAGCTGCGCCGGGCGGCCCGGCTCGGCCATCCGGTCTCGGTGCTCGTCGCCGATCTCGACCTGCTCCGCAACATCAACAACGCCTATGGGCACCTGGCTGGGGACGCCGTGCTCCGCGGGGTCGCCGACGTCCTGCGCCGGGAGGTCCGCGAGTACGACATCCCCTCCCGGTTCGGCGGCGAGGAGTTCGCCATCCTGCTCCCCGGCTCGGACGGCCCCGAGGCGCTCGCGGTGGCCGAACGGATCCGCAGCCAGGTCGGCCGGGAGCCGTTCGACGTCGCCACCTCGGTGGAACCGCTGCACGTGACCGTCAGCGTCGGCGTCGCCGTCATGGGGGAGCACGGCGACACGCTGCGCGAGCTCATGCACGCGGCCGACCTGGCGCTGTACCGGGCGAAGGTCGAAGGTCGGGACCGGGTGCGCGCCGCCCGGGCGGGCGAGCAGGCCGCCGCCCCGGGCGCCGCGCTGGCGCTCGCCGTCCCGGTCGCCCCGACCGCCCGGCTGCTGGCCCCGAGACAGCTCCCGATCGGCCCCGATCCGGTCACCGCGACGCCGGCCGGGCCGGGGGGGCCGGAGGTGGACGGCGCGCCGCTCGACCCCACGATCTGGGGATCCGCGAACCCCGACCCGTCGACCGAACCGGCCACCCGAGGCCGCCGGGCGACCTGGCCGGTCACCGTCGCGGTGGCGCTCGCCGCGGCCACCGTCGGCACCCTGGTCAGCCTGGCGCATCCGGCGATCACGATCGCGCTCATCGTGTTCCCGCTGCTCGCCGTGGGGGCCGAGCAGCTGCGGGAGAACGTCTACGGCTCCAGCATCGTCTCGCTGTCCGCGGTTCCGCTGCTTGCCGCGGCCGCGGCCGGCCAAGAGTTGGCGGCGGTGGTCGGCGCGGTCGTCGCCGGGCTCGGCCAGGCGGTGACGCATCGCGGCAAGCGCCGGCTCGAGCAGCACGTGTTCAACGTCGCGAACATCACCCTCGCGGCCTCGAGCGCCGCCGCGATCCGACTCGCCGTCACCCTGACCGGCAGCCCCGGACACCAGCTCCCCGAGCTGTTGCCGCTGGCCATCGGAATGGGGGTCACGTTTTTCCTTCTCGACAACGGCCTGGTCGCGCTCGTCGTCGCCCGGGACGACGGTCGGCGCACCGTCGAGGTGTTCCGCCACGACTTCGGCTGGCTCGCCCCGCACTTCGTCGCCTACGGGTTGCTCGCCGCCCTGCTCGGGGCCGCATGGGACTCCTTCGGGGTCTGGGGGATCGCCGTCTTTCTGATCCCGCTGGTCCTGCTGCGGGTTGCGCAGCGGCAGTACCTGGCCCGAACGACCGGGCATGTCCGGGAGCTGCGCCGGCTCGCCGACGACCTGGTCGTATCGAAAGCCGCGGTCGAGGCGAGCAACGAGAAGCTGCAGACCGCGCTCACGTCGGTGTCGGAGGCCCACCGGCGGACGGCCGCCGCCCTAGCCGGCGCGATCGACGCCCGGGACGCGATCACCGGCGGCCACATCGAGCGGGTCACCGCGCTGGGTCTCGCACTCTGCGAGCTCGTCGACCCGGAGCTGGCGGCCGACCCCCAGGTCGCCTTCGGCTTCCTGCTCCACGACGTCGGCAAGATCGGGGTGCCGGACTCCGCGTTGCTCAAGCAGGGCCCGCTCGGTCCGGCGGAGCTCGAGATCATGCGCCGGCACCCGGAGATCGGCGAGCGGCTCGTCACTGCGGCCGGTTTCGCCGATGTCACCCGGCAGATCGTCGTGACGCACCACGAACGCTGGGACGGCGGGGGATACCCGCGCGGGCTGTCCGGGACCGAGATCCCGCTCTGCTCCCGGCTGTTCGCGGTCGCCGACGCGATGGACGCGATGGTCTCGGATCGGCCCTACCGGGACGGCCTGCCGCTGGAGCAGGCCTACGCCGAGCTCAGCGCCGGCTCCGGCAGCCAGTTCGACCCGATGGCGGTCGAGGCGGTGCTCGCCCTCGACCCGACCCGGGTGAGCGCGCTGCTCCGGCTCAGCCCGGACCGGCTGCTCCGCGGTTCGGTCGGCTCCCGCCGGCCCTGACCGCGAACCGGCGGCGCAGCAGTCCCAGCCCCACCAGACCGGCGACCAGCCCGGCCCAACCGGGGGCCGAGCCGCCGCCGGTGGCCGGCAGGACGACCGCCGCCGCGCCGGGGAAGATGCCACCCGCCCCGGCGGCCGCGTGGCCATTGGCCGCCGCCAGGTCGATCGCCGGGCCGAGGTTGCCGGCCGCGTCGAAGGCCTGCACGACGACCCGCCGAGCGCCGGCCGGCAGGGCGACGACCTGCCGGCTCCCGGCCGGCCCCTGCGGGGCCACGGTCGACGTGACCCCGTCGATGAACAGCCGGTAGCCGGCGACCGTGCCGGTGTACCAGTCGTCGCCCGGGGCGACGAACGTGGCGGTCCTCGACCCCGGGGTCCAGCGCACGTTCCGCAGGGTGCCCGGCGGACGGCTGTCGGTGCCGTAGCGACCGGTCCGCCACTCGTCGTGGTGGTAGGTCCACCATTGGGTGTTCCCGGCCGCGGCGCCCGGGGTGGCCCAGGCCATCAGGTAACCCTCCCGGGTGGCCGCCACGACGTCGTTGGTCCCGGTGGTGTCGAGGTCGCCGACGGCGGGGGAGAACAGCACCCAGCCGGTGGTGAACTTGGGGAACCCGCTGGCCTGCCCGGTGGCGGTGAAGGCGTGCAGCGCCGAGCTGTCCGCGCCGTCGATGACCGCGTTCGGCCCGCCTGCCGTGACCGGCGCGATGTCCGGCTCGCCGAGGAAGTCCAGACCCTGCATCTGGCCCGGGAACCCGGGCTCCGCCGCGCCGGTGGCCGCGTCGTAGCCCCGCTCGTAGTTCTTGACCGCGACCCCGCTGCCGTTGAGCAGCAGCGCGGTCGCCACGCTGGCGCCGCCGGATCCGGCCTGCGCGTAGCCGAGGCCCGGCGAGGACCCGAACTGGCCGAAGGCGCCGCTCGTCGTGAAGGTGACCGGAGCGTCGGTGGGGTAGTTGCCCTTCGCGAGGTCCTCGATCTGGGGCAGGCCGAGGCCGCCGGCGAGGATCCCGGCCGCCGGGTTCGGCACCGGCCCGTACACCGCCTGCGTGCCGCCGGCGGCGTTGAGCAGGTAGCTCACCGAGAAGATCCCCGGGCTGATCGCCACCGAGTCGACGCCCTGCCCGCTGACGTCGGCGCTGACCGGCGCGGTCGAGCCCTCGGTGAGGAACTCCTGTGCCGAGCCGTAGTAGACGACGACCGCCGGCCGGGAGACCGGCCACCCGGGCAGCGGCGTGCCGTCGGCCCGGTAGGCGAACACGTTGCCGTAGCCGGCCTCCTGGATGCCGGCTCCCTTGGCGAAGTCGTACTGGCTCGCCACCACGATGTCCGGGCGGTGGGTGCCGTCGAGGAAGGCGACCGCCGGGGTGGTGTCGATCTTGTGATCGTTGATCATGATGTTGCCGCTCGGCGGGTGCAGCACCCCGGGGTCGACCCGGACCGGCCAGCCGGGGACGAAGGTGGCGTCCGGACGCCAGGCGTAGACGTTGCCGTCCCACGCGGCCTGCACGACGTCGAGCTGGTGATTGCCGGTGAGATCGACCAGGACGGGGGAGGCCGTCGCCCCCAGGTGCGGCAGCCGGGTGAAGTCGAGCTCCGGCCGCGGGATCGCCGGGGTGACCGCACTTCGGTCGAGGGTCCGCGGCCAGCCGGGCAGCAGCTTGCCCGCGGCGTTCCAGACGTAGGTGCGCCCGAGGGTCGAGGTCGCGACGACGTCGAGCTGCCCGGTGTGGAACAGGTCGCCGACCGCCAGCGGGGCGACCACCGACTCGTGCCCGGGGTCGATCCCCGGGTAGCCGGCGTCGGGCACGACCGGGTCGGTATGCACCGGCCAGCCGGGGAGCTCCCGGCGGGTCAACGGGTCGATCGCGTGCACGTAGCCGTCGGAGTCGCCGAACACCATGGCCAGGTCCCCGCGGCCCGCCAGGTCGGCCAGGGCCGGTTGCGACGAGCCGTCGATGTTCATCCCCGGCACGCCGGGGGCCTGACCCCCGTTCGCCGGCAACGCCAGCGGGTAGCCGGGCAGCAGGGTCGGGTCGTGGTGCACCGCGATCGCCCGACGATCCTCCCCGAGCCGCCCGGCGGCGTCGGTCACCCGCAGCCGCAGGGTCACCGTGTACTGGTCGTTGGTCTCGAGCTCCTTGCACTTGGACAGCGCGAACGGCGCGGCCCAGAAGCTCTGCGGGATGCCCGCCAGGTCTAGCGTGCCCAGCGGGCCGTCGTAGGGCTTCGAACCGGCGCCGGTGGCGATCGTCGTCCAGTCCGTCGGCGGCTGTGGCGGGCAGCTCGTCGTCGCCGGCTCGAGCGCGTACTCCAGCGTCCAGTGGTAGGCGCCGGACCGGGGTGCGGCGAGGTGCCCGCTGATTGGCACCGTGCGGGTCACCGTCGGGTCGTAGAGGGAGTACCAGGTCGGCCCGGTGAACCACGCCTCGGGCGGGATGTTCCCGGCGGCGACGGCGGCCATCGCCGCGTCGAGGTTGGGACGGCCGTAGCCGTACTGCGCGTTCCAATCCCCGGCCGAGCCGGGCCAGGGCAGGTTCGGGTTCGTGATCGGGGTGGCCGTCGCCCGCATCACCTGGATCGCCTCGTCGTTGCTGAGCGGCGCCCCGATCAGGTGTCGATCGGCGGCTTCGAGGCCCCAGGAGAGCAGCAGCCCGAAGGTGCCGCCGACCGTTGGGGTCGACTCCGACGTCGACCCGCCGTTCGTCGAGTCGGAGAACATCGCGTGCGTGCCCCAAGAGGTCTCGTCGGAGCGCGTGGAGAACGTCGTCGTCGCCAGGTTGATCGCCCCGTCGAGCAGGCCGCCGGGGCTCGCCGTGTCGTAGCCGTAGGTGTTGTCCACCTCGCCGTTGCCGGGGAGCACGTAGGGATGGAACATCCCGCCCTGATGGTCGAGGGAGTCGAAGTCGTTGCTCGCCTCGACCATGACGGTGCCGTGCGCCCAGCAGTAGTCGATCGCCTGGTTCATGTAGGAGGAGTACCCGAGGTCGGCGGTCACGCTGATGATCACCTTGACCCCGGTGTGACAGGCGTAGAGCCATGCCTGGGCCAGGTCGCTGCCGCGGTCGAGCGCCTCCGCGCCGGCCTTGATCGGCATCACCATGCACCCGGGGCACAGGCCGACGCCCCCGAAGGCGTTATTGCCCTCGGCCCCGGCCTGGAGCATCTGGTTGTCCGAGTGGTCGTAGGTGCTGTCGTAGGTCGCCGGGTCGTTCTGGTGGTCGTAGAAATCCCAGCCGGAGATGTCGTGCGGGAAACCGTCGCCGTCATTGTCGACCCGGGCCGCGCCGTTGGAGCAGGTCAGCACGCCGTCCGGCCAGGACGGCGTCCCGATCGTCAGGTTGAACCGGTCGAAGCAGGAGAACGCGACGATCAGGTCCTCCGGGTCGTAGAAACCGTGCGCGGCCCGGAGCTTGACCACCAGCGGGTCGTCGACGACCCGGGGGTCGTTCACGTAGTCCTCGATGTTGACGACGCCGTCATGGTTGACGTCGTAGTCCGCCTGGTTGGCGCTCCAGGCCGTGCGGCACGGGCCGGAGACCCCGGCGACGACCATCGTCGATCCGGTGCAGGGGATCGGCAGTTCCTTCTCGTTGACGAAGACCTTGTTCCGCAGGTCGAACGCGCCCCGGTCGTACCAGTTGACGCCGCCTTCGATGTAGGCCATCACGATCCGCGGGTCCCCGGTGGTGTAGCTGTGCCAGGCCTTGTCGATGCTCATCCCCGCCGCGCCGCCCGGGTCGACCGCGTTCGGCGTGCATTTCGGCTCGAACGAGTAGAAGTAGTGCTCCTCGGCGTTGGCCACCTGCTGCCCGCAAACGGTGGGGTAGGTGCCCCGCTCGACCGGCGCGTAGCTGGGGTCGTTGGGGCCGGCCGCGGGGTAGGTATGCGGTGGCGTCTGGGCGGTCGCCGGCAACACGGCAGCCGCGACGAGGGCGAAGGCACCGATCCCGACCGTCCAGCGCCGCGCGGCACGATTCATGCCGGGCATCGTGCCAGCCCGGCGGCCGTCGCGCGCGGGGGGTAGCCCGCCGGCCCGCCCGCCCGCCAGCCCGCCCGCCCGCCGGAGGAGGCCCGATTTGTCCGGTTCCCGGCCTGCTTTCCGGGGCGTCCAACGCCGAGTGTGCAATTTTGTCGATCGGCCACGCTCAGCCGGGCGGAATTTCGTGCAGAAATTGCACACTCGGCCCGGTCGGGCGGTGGGCCGGCTCGGGGGGTTTGCCAAGGGGGAGGGGGGCTAGCCCTGCCTCAACCGCCCAACTTGACATAAGGTTCCTTATCGGCACTCGACCGGGAAGGGGCCGACCGCGGAAGGGGGCCGACCGGGAGGGGCCGATCAGGGACGGGCCGCGGCCCGCCAGGCGGCGGCCTCGGCGGCGATGGCCAGCCCGGCGACCCCGACCACCGCGCCGGCGAGGAGCGGATGCACCGCCTTGGCCCGGATCGCGAGCGCCAGCGCGACCGCGTCGACGCTGTCGGCGATCATCTGCCCGGCGAGCCACGGGCGGGCGCCGCCCTGTCGGCCGGAGACGAGGGTGCCCATGCCGAGGGCCAACTCCCGGCCGGCGATCATCTGGGCCAGCCAGCCTGATCGGCGGGCGGTCGCGCGGTCCATCCCCAAGACGGCACCGAGCAGCCCCGGGCGGGCCAGCATGACGCCGCCGATGCCGAGTCGGAGACCGCCCGTGAGCGGGATCACATCTGCCGTCGAGGGCAACCGCACAGCCCGCCTCCGCGTCTAGAAGTTGTTGGGCTGCACGGGTGATCCCGCTCCCCCGGGGAATCCTTTCACTGCCCGGTTCGTTACCAGATCTGGAACGTCCGAACCGCCGGGAGGCGAAGTTGATGGCCGAGCGCATTCTCCGGGGCAGCCGCCTCGGGGCGGCGAGCTATGAGACCGACCGGAACACGGACCTGGCGCCGCGCCGATCGGTCGAGTTCGCCTGCCCGCGTGGGCACAGCTTCACCGTTCCGATCGCCGAGGGCGCCGAAGCCCCCACCGCGTGGGAGTGCAAGGCCTGCGGGGCCATCGCGCGACGGGTGGACGGTACCGAGCCGGCGGCGAAGAAGGTCAAGCCGAGCCGGACCCACTGGGACATGCTGCTGGAACGGCGGACCCCGGAGGACCTGGAACTGGTCCTCGCCGAGCGGCTCGCCGTGCTTCGCCAGAGCCAGTCGCACGCCCGCAAGACCGCCTAGAACAAACCGCCGCGGCGGTTTGTTCTAGACTGCCGTCCCCCGAACCCCAGGCCACGCCTCCACCCCCCCGGACGCGTGGCCTGGTCCTATTCCGGCCCTAGTGGACCGTTCCCGGGGGGTCGAGGAAGTCTCCGTCGAGGACCTTCGGCCCACCCTCCGGTCCGGATCCCGGCCCGCGCTCCGGCGGGCCCCAGCCGACCACCCGTACCCCGCCGCGCCGCCCGAGCCAGCGGGTGGTGCCCCGGGTGACCAGCCGGCGGAACAAGGGCCGGGTCACCGGCAGGACCAGGAGCAGGCCGACCGCGTCGGTGACGAATCCCGGCGGGACGAGCAGCGCGCCGCCGAGCAGTAGCAGCGCCCCGTCGACGACCTCGCGATCGGGGCTGCGTCCGGTCTCCACACCGGCCCGGAAGCGCCGCCAGGTCCGGGCCCCCTCGCGGCGGACCAGCGAGCCGCCGAGCAGGCTGACCGCGAGCAGCAGGGCCAGCGCCGGGGCGAACCCGATCGCGTGCGCGACCAGCACGATGACGTACAGCTCGGCGGCGAGCAGACCCAGCCCGGCGAGCAGCACCCCGCCGATCACGGCGGCACCGGGCCGGACGCCCCTTCGGCGGCGGGCCGGGGATCCGGGGTGCCCCGCCTGGACCGGCCGGTGCCCAGCCCCCACACGGTCACCCGCCACAACGCCTCGGCGACGATCGCCCGGCTCATCTTGCTCGTCCCGGCGTCGCGCTCGACGAAGGTGATCGGCACCTCGACGACCCGGAAACCCATCCGCCAGGCTCGCCAGGCGAGGTCGACCTGGAAGCAGTACCCCTGCGACGCGATCTCCGCCAGCGGCAGCGCCTCGAGCACCACCCGGCGGAACGCCCGGTAGCCGCCGGTGATGTCGGCGATCGGGACCCCGAGCATCACCCTGGCGTAGCCGTTCCCGCCCCGGGACAGCACCCGGCGGTGCCGGGACCAGTTCGCCACCGCCCCCCCGGGCACCCAGCGGGAACCCAGCACTAGGTCGGCGTCGGCGAGCGCGTCGAGCAGCTTGGGCAGCTCCTCGGGGGCGTGCGAGCCGTCGGCGTCCATCTCCACGACGACCTCGAAGCCCCGCTCCAGGGCCCAGCCGAACCCGGCGATGTACGCGCCGCCGAGCCCGGCCTTGCCCGGCCGGTGAAGGGCATGGATCTGCCGGTCGGTGGCCGCCAGCCGGTCGGCGATCTCGCCGGTGCCATCCGGGCTCCCATCATCCACAACGAGCACCTCAGCCGCCGGCACGGCGGCCCGCAGGCGCGCGGCGATCCTGGGGAGGCTGTCCCGCTCGTTGTAGGTGGGAATCACGACGAGCACCCGGCCGGTCAAGCGGATCGCCTCCGGAAGCCGGCCACCACGAGCGCGGCCAGGCCGATCGCGGCGAGGACGTCGTCCGGGATCGGGCCGAGCCGGTCGGCGATCGTCTCCGATCCCCGCAGCGGCAGCGTCGCGTCGAGGATGGCCGGGGTGAATATGCCGCTGCGGGCGATGATCCGCCCGTCCGGGCCGACCAGGGCACTGACCCCGCTGGTTGACGCGACGACCACCGCCCGGCCGTGCTCCACCGCCCGCAGCTGTGCGACCGACAGCTGCTGCGCCGACTCCCCCGCCGTGCCGGAGTCCCCGGGGGATTCGAACGTCGCGTCGTTGGTCTGCACGACGAGTAGCTGGGCGCCCCCGGTCACGACGTCGCGCACCGCCGAGTCGAACGTCACCTCGAAGCAGATGACGTCGCCGATCGGATGTGACCCGATGCGGAGCACCCCCGGCCGGTGCCCGGGCACGAAATCGGCCGGGATCAGGGAGAACCGCCCGATCAGGCCGCCGATGAGCGAGCGGAACGGGATGTACTCGCCGAACGGCACGAGGTGGCGTTTGACATAGATCGCGCCAGGTCCGGTCCGCGGGTCCCACACGATGCCGGCGTTGCGCACGTGGTGCGGGCCGGGTCCGTCGAGGACCGCGCCGACGAGGATCGGGCGACCGACCGCCCGGGCGGCGGTGTCGATCAGGGTCCGCGCGAGCGGGGTGGTCAGCGGGTCGAGATCGGAGGAGTTCTCCGGCCAGACGACGAACGCGGGGGGTGGCCGGGTACCGGTCGCGATCTGGCTGGCCAGCCCCTCGGTGACCGCGGTCTGGTTGCGCAACACCTGGTAGGCCTGGTTGAACGCGTCGAGGCCCAGCCGGGGCACGTCGCCTTGAACCGCGGCCACGCGGATCGGCTGACCGCCGGTCGGCACCGGGACCGCGAGGCCCACCCAGACCAGCGCCAGCGCCCCGGCCAGGGCGGCGGCGGCGGCGACCGGCGCGCGCCGACCGACCCCAGCCCCGACGGCCACGACGAGCAGTGCCCCGGCCAGTGCCACGGCGGCGGTGACGAGCGGCGCCCCGCCGAGCGCGGCCAGCGGGGTGAGCGGCGAGTGGAACTGACCGTAGGCGAGCCGGCCCCAGGTGAACCCACCGAAGGGAAACCGGTCCCGTGCCCACTCCCCGGCGACCCAGACGGCGGCCACCCAGGCTGGCCAGCCCGGCAGCCGGGCGACCAGCGCGAGCCCGGCGCCGAGCGCCGCGAGCCACACCGCCTCGACCAGGGTGAGGAGCAGCCAGGCGTCGGGGCCGACGTGGCGGAGCCAGGACAGCAGCGGGAGGAACAGGGCGAGCCCGTAGACGAAGCCGACGAGGGCCCCGGTCCGCGCCCGGGCCCCGCGGACCGCGAAGACCACCAGACCGGTGCCGAGGATGCCCAGCGGCCAGGCCGCCCGGGGCGGGGCGGTGGCGAATTCGGCCAGGCCACCGGCGGCGGCCGCGGTCAGCCGGGCAACGAGCAGGCGCCGGCCGGTCCAGCCGGAGGGCGACCGGGTGCCGCGCGTCGCGCCGCCCGGGGGTGGTGTCGGCACGGAGGTCGGCGTAGGCGCGGAAGTCACCGGCCGTGCCACCCCGCCACCTCCTCGGCATCCCCGCACCAAGGACGCTACCTGGTCCGCACGCGGAGCACCGGGGCGAGAAGTCCGGTGAAGCGTCGTCCTGATTCGAACCGGCGAGAAGTGCCGGACGCGTTGGACGCCGTAGCGGACATCCTCAAGGGAGCAGCTCGAGGGCCGGTACATGACTCGGCCGAACGGCGCTGAAGTGCCTCCGATGCCCTCCCACGACGGCACAGCCAGTGGTATATTGAAGACATGAGTGGGACGTATCAGGTAACGATGGGTGATCGGGGCAGGCTCGTTATCCCCGCCGAGGTTCGCGACCGTGCCGGGCTTGCGGAAGGCACTCCCGTCGTCCTGTTCGAGACGTCGGCGGGCCTCGTCCTTTTCACGCGTGCGCAGTTGCGTGATCGGGTTCGTACGGACCTGGCTGGGCTGGACCTCGTAGCAGAGCTGCTCGCCGATCGCCGCGCCGAGGCAGCTGCCGAAGACGCGGCGTAACCGCCCGCCACGTGGGATTGAACGTCGTAGACGCCTCGGCGCTCCTGGCCTATCTCCAAGGTGAGGACGGCTCGGCATTGGTTGAGACAGCCCTCGAAGCGGGAGGGGTGTGCGGTGCGGCGAACTGGTCCGAGGTGGCCCAGAAGGTCCGTGGCCATGGTCGGGACTGGGCCCTTTCCCGTTCGCTACTCCTCAGCTATGGCCTCGTCATCGAGCCGGTGACCGTTGAGGATGCCGAACGGGCAGCGAGGAGTTGGCGCTCGGCTCAGGGCCGCTCGCTGGCCGACCGGCTCTGCCTGGCACTCGGGGACCGCTTGGACGTGCCGATCCTCACGGCTGACCGGGCCTGGGGCGTTGCGGGCCGGATACGGCAGATCCGCTGACCGGCCTTCCGGAGACGGGTCCAGTGGGGACCCTGGCCTGCGGTCGCGTGGCTGGTGGCGGAAAAAAGGAAGTGAACCCGGACGCCCTTCGGACCGGCCTCAGCTCGCTGGCGGCGAGCCTGACAACCGTTGTCTACTGGGCGCCCGGGTCCTTCCCGGGTGATCGCACCCCCACTAGCGGAGCTCGGTTCGTCCCGCGCTCCCGCGGCCACTGCGCCTGGCACCCGCACGACGGCCCTTGTGCCAAGTACCGTCGACGGCTGACCCAGTGCCCCTCGGATTTCGGAAGGCCGCTCCGCTGGCCGTCCCTTACGGACAGCGCGGAAGCTAGCGCACCCCAGCGCGGACCGCAACTGGCCTCTGAGCAGGGAAAACGCGCGATTTCCCAGGTGAGGCCACTGATCGGAAATCTTGGAAGATTTCGGAACTGACCGAACGGCGGGCCCGGATCACCCAACCGGCCCAGTTCCCGGCACGACCACCGTCCCGCGGGCCCGAACCGCCACGACCGGCGGGTCGAGCAGCCGGCCGGCCGACGGGGAGATCTCGGGTGCGGCCCGGGCCAGGACCCGAGCCTCGAACCCGATCTCCCGGCTGCGCCGGCCGACGCGGAGCAGCGTGCCGGTGGCCTCGAGGACGTCACCGGCCCGGACCGGCGCCGCGAAACTCACCTCCGCGTAGCCGGCGAAAAGGCCCTCGTCGCCGTCGGTCCGCAGGCACAGCTCGGTCGCGACGTCACCGAACAGGCCGAGCACGTAGGCGCCGTCGACCAGGCCGCCGCCGTAGTGGGCGTGCCCGTGCGGCACGTAGCGGCGGTGCGTGACGCTCTCCCCCGGCCGCGGGACCGGGCCGCTCACGCGGACCGCCGAGCGCTGGCGCCGGCGGTCGCGGCCAGGGCGTGCACGAGGTAGGAGGCGACCTCCCGTGGGGTGGTCCCCTTCGCGAAGACGCGGTCCACCCCCAGCTCGGCGGCGGCCGCCGGGTCGAAACGCGGTCCCCCGACTACGAGCAGCGGCCGGCCGACCCGGTCAGGCCAGGCCGCGGTGAAGGCCGTGGACAGCTCCCGGGTATTCGTCAGATGGGCGTCGCGCTGCGTGACGACCTGGCTGACCAGCACCGCGTCGGCACGCTCCCGTCGGGCCGCCTCGACCAGGTCGGTGACGAGCACCTGGGCGCCGAGGTTGACCACCTGGATCTCCCGGTAGTACTCGAGCCCCTTCTCCCCGGCATGTCCCTTGACGTTGAGGATGGCGTCGATCCCGACCGTGTGGGCGTCGGTGCCGATGCAAGCCCCTACGACCACCAGGCGGCGTCCCAGTATCGACCTCAGCTTGAGGTTGATCTCTTTGGCGGCCAGGATGGGGTATTCCTGGACGGGGACCGCGACCGCGTCCAGGTCGACGACCACCCGGCTGCGCCCGTAGACGACGAAGAAGGTGAAGTCGGGACCCATCGCCTTGGCGTGCACGACGAGAGCCGGATCGAGCCCCAGCCCTCCCGCGAACGCCGTCGCCGCGGCGGTCGCGACCGGCCCGGCGGCGACCGGGAGGGTGAACGACAGCTGCACCATGCCGTCGCCGGTGGTGTCGCCGTAGGCCCGCACCTGCCGGGATCCGCTCACTGGTGCCCCTCCTCGAGCAGCTCGGTGGCTGGGTTGTGGTAGTCGTCGGCCTGCCGGTGGACCCCCTCGAGGCCCCGCCCCCCGGTCGCCGGGCGCCGGGTGATGCCGAACGTGCCCGCCCCGATCGCGGCGAGCAGCCCGTCCCGGTTCACCTGCTCGAGCGAGCAGATGGCCTCGGCGAGCACCGCTCGGGCCCGGGTCGCGATGAACCCGTCCGGCGCGGGGCGGAAGTCCTCGGCCAGGCCGCCGACGGCGGACCGGACGTATCGCACGTTCTCCAGGGCGAGGTCCCGATCGGAGAGGAACGGGGTGACGATCCCCTCGGTCATCATGCCGACCAGGATGATCTGCTGCCCGGTGAGCAGACCGGCCAGGTTGAAAAAGCCGTTCAGCAGGTACCCGGCGAACACGTTCCCGGTCATGTGCTTCGTCGGCGGCATGTACTTCAGCGGCGCGGCCGGGAACAGCTCCCGGACGAGCAGCGCGTGCGCCAGCTCGAGGCGGAACTGGTCCGGCAGCGCGGGGTTGATCTCGAAGGCGTGGCCGAGGCCGATCTGCCAGTCGGCCAGCCCGGCCTCATGGGCGAAGTACTCGTTGAGCAGGTGGCTGACCACCACCGTGTGCGCGGCGTCGACGGCGTCCGCCGTAGTGAGGTAGTTGTCCTCGCCGGTGTTGATGACGATGCCGGCCCGTGCGTGGATTTGTCGACTAAACCTTTGATCGATGAATGTCCGATACGGGTTGATGTCGCGGAAGATGATCCCGTACATGCTGTCGTTGAGCATCATGTCGAGGCGCTCGAGGCCGGCGAGGACCGCGATCTCCGGCATGCACAGCCCGGACGCGTAGTTGGTGAGCCGGACGTAGCGGCCCAGCTCGCGGGAGACCTCGTCGAGGGCGGCCCGCATGAGCCGGAAGTTCTCCTGGGTCGCGTAGGTGCCGGCGTAGCCCTCCCGGGTCGCTCCCTCCGGTACGTAGTCGAGCAGCGACTGCCCGGTCGACCGGATCACGGCGATCACGTCCGCGCCTTCCCGGGCGGCCGCCTGCGCCTGCGGGATGTCCTCGTAGATGTCCCCGGTCGCGACGATCAGGTAGATCCAGGGCCGCGGCGGGTCGCCGAGCCGGTCGGCCAGACGCTCACGTTCCACGCGTTGGCGGTCGATCAGCGCGAGGCCGCGCCCCACCACCCGGCGGCCGGCCCGCCGGGCGCGCTCCCGCGCCGCCCCGACCGGAACGGCGAACCGGACCCCCCCGGCGGCCGCCTTCTCGGCAAGGCTGCCGAGGGTCAGCCGGTCGCGGGCCAGCGCGTCGAAGACCGGCAGGGCCACGCCGTGCGCCAACCCGACCTCGGCCGCGACGGCGTCGACCAGACGGTTGACCCAGGGAATCCCCTCGGCGTCCGCGCCGCCGATCCCGGCCAGCCGGAGCACGGCCCGCTCGACCGATACCGTGGTGTGGCTGCGGGCCAGCTCGACGATGGGGGCGCCGGCCGCTGCCGCCAGCCGCCGGGCCCGGCGGACGTCCGCGCGGCCGAGACGCAGGCCGCTCATGGAATACCCTCAAGTAGAGGTTTAGACGGGATCTGGGGCCCGGCCGAGGTCTGAAGGCCAACTCGCTCCTCCAGCAGGGCTCGCAAGCCGGCGTGAGCCCGGACCAGGTCGAAGGCCAGCTCGGCGTGGCCCGGCACGAAGCCGTTGCCGACCAGCAGCGTGACGTCGGCCCCGAGGCCCTCCGCGCCGAGCGCCGCCGCGGTGAACGACGTGGCCATGCTGAAGAAGAGCACGGTGCCGCCGGCGGCGGTGGCGAGGATCGCCGGGCCCTCGCAGCCGGGCACGTCGACGCAGACCACGGTGAGGTCCACCGGCTCCCCCACCGCCTCGGCCAGCCCGATCGGATCCCGGGCGTCGGCGAGGACGACCTCGTCGGCCAGGTCGGCGGCCAGCAACCGATCGCGTTCAGCCACGTCCGGGACCACGCCGACCAACCGGCCCGCACCCGCCCGGCGAGCAGCGGCCAGACTCAGCGACCCGCTCTTACCGGCGGCGCCGAGCACGGCTACCGACCCGCCGGGTCGTCCCGCGACCACCCGCGCGGTGAGCGCCGGCGCGCCGCAGACGTCGAGAACGGCGAGCGCGAGCGGGGTGGGCAGATCCTCGGGTAACCCGGAGGCGACCGAGCGGGCGAACAGGATCGCGTGCCCGGTGCACGGTACCTGCCCACCGTTACCGTCCCAGCCGGCCAGCCGGTCGGTGATGGCCAGCGGGGTGAGGGTGAGCGAGACCAGGCTGGCGACCCGCTGCCCCACCCGCAGCCCGAGCGGTGACTCCGGGCCCACCGCGTCGACGACCCCCACCAGCATCCCGCCGGACCCGGTCACCGGGTTGTGCATCTTGCCCCGGCGGGTGACGATCTCGAGCACCGCCGCCCGGCGTCGGTCGGGATCGTCCGGGTGCGCCTCGGCCAGCTGCCGCACCGAGGCCGCGTCGAGGTTGAGCCATTCGAGTGCGATCCGCACCTCGTCCGGCCACAGTTCCGGGTCGGTGTCGAGGACGTCGGCCGCCTGGGGCAGGACACCCGGCGGATCCACGACCCGGTGCAGCCCGACCGGGGAACTGCCAGCCCGCCGGCTGCGTAACGGGGCGGTGTCGGTCATGTGCGGTTCCCCGGCGTTGAAGAAAAAGAAGGCGCTGACCAGAGCGTAGCGGAATTCTTCCGGTAACCTATCCATCTGGATGGATATCTTCCTGCGAGGGGGTGTCGCTCATGGAGCAGCCGTATGTCTACCGGCAGCGCGCCCTCGTCGAGCCGGACTGGACCCGGTTGCCCGGCTGGCGGGACGTCACGACGGCGCAGTGGGAATCCGCGCAATGGCAGCGCGCGCATTGCGTGAAGTCGCTGCGGGAGCTGCGCGCGGTCTACGGGGACCTGCTCCCGGACGGCTTCTACGCCGACGCGGAACGGGACCAGGCGGAGCAGGCGACGATGGCCCTGCTGCTCCCGCCGCAGATGCTCAACACGATCGTGGCGGACCGGGTGCCCGACGTCGACGCGGTGTACGCCGACCCGGTCCGCCGCTACATGCTCCCGGTGCGCTCCGACCGCGATCCGAACTGGCCGAGCCACCCGTACGCGAGCCGGGACTCGTTGCACGAGGCGGAGATGTGGGTCGTCGAGGGCCTCACGCACCGGTATCCGACCAAGGTGCTCGCCGAGATCGTCTCCACCTGCCCGCAGTACTGCGGGCACTGCACCCGGATGGACCTGGTCGGCACGTCGACCCAGCAGGTCGACAAGACCCGGTTCCGGCTCAAGCCGGTCGACCGGCTCGACGCGATGATCGGCTACCTGCGCCGGACGCCGGGGGTGCGAGACGTGGTTGTCTCCGGCGGCGACGTCGCCAACCTGCCGTGGCGGCGGCTCGAGGACTTCGTCGCGCGCCTGCTGGAGATCGACACGATCCGCGACATCCGGCTCGCCTCGAAGGCCTTGATGGGCATGCCGCAGCACTGGCTCGCCGAAGACGTTCGGGCCGGAATGGCGCGGCTCGCGGCGACCGCCCGGGCCCGCGGGGTGGGGCTTGCCATCCACACCCACGTGAACACCGCGGCGTCGGTGACCCCGCTGGTCGCCCGGGCCACCCAGGCGATGCTCGACGCCGGCGTCCGCGACGTCCGGAACCAGGGGGTGCTGCTCCGCGGGGTGAACACCGACCAGAACGCCCTGCTCGACCTCTGCTTCGCCTTGCAGGACGGGGCTGGGATCCTCCCCTACTACTTCTACCTGTGCGACATGATCCCGGGTGCCGAGCACTGGCGGATCTCGGTCGGCGAGGCGCAGGCGTTGCAGCACGCGATCATGGGTTACCTGCCGGGATTCGCCACCCCGCGCGTGGTCTGCGACGTTCCCTACGTGGGGAAGCGCTGGGTGCACCAGATCGACGAGTACGACCGAACGCACGGGATCAGCTACTGGACGAAGAACTACCGGACCGGCATCGAGCTGGCCGACCCGGAGGCGCTGGACCGACGCTACCCGTACTACGACCCGCTGCACGCCCTGCCGACCGCCGGCCAGGCTTGGTGGGCGCAGCGGGCCGGCCGGAGCCACGTACCGGCGCAATCCCCGGCGCAGTCCCCGGCGCAGTCCCCTGCCTAGGACCGGCGGCGACGCCAGGCGAGCAGGAGACCGGAGCCGACCGCGAGCACGGCCAGGACCGCAAGCCAGGGTGACGAACCTGTTGCCGGGAGGGAGCCGGTGGAACGGGTTGGGACGACGACCGGTTCGCCTTTCGGCCCGGGGCCGCCGCTGCTGACCGCCTTCGCCCCGAAGTCCAGCTCCCACACCCCGCGGCCGTATTCACTAGCCAGCAGGTAACGTCCGGTGGGGTCGAGGCTGAGGTCGCGGGCGACCACTCCGGTCGGATTCCCGGTGCCGAGCCGGCTCCAGTGCCCATCACCGGCGGCGTCGACGAAGATGCCGACGTCGGTGGCGACGATGATCTGGCCGGCTCGCCACACGATGGCGTGCACGTTGGTGCGGGGCAGGTCGCCGCTGACGTCGGTGAAGTGGTCGCCGCCGTCGTGGCTCACCAGGACCCGTTGCGCGCCGGCGACCGGCACGGGGTACTCGTAGAGGCTGTCGGCGTCGCAGCTGACGTAGATGGTCCGCGGGTCGGTCGGGTCGATCGCGATCCCGCTGACCTCCAGATGCGGCAGCCCGAGGCTCTTGGCCAGATGCCAGCAGTTCGTCGAGTGCACCGCCGGGGTGCAGCCGGGCTTGACGTCGGTTGCGATGGCATCGTGGATCAGCCGCGGATCGGCGGTCGTGGTCCGGCACGCCCCGCACATGGCCGCGTAGATCACCGCCCCGCGGGCGGCGAGGGCGCTCGACGTGTACGGGATCGGCTGGCCGGTCGTGGGGCTGATCGACGGGCTCATCCCGGCGTCGAAGGACGTCTGCCAGTCGCCGTCGCTGATGATCGTGCCGGTCACCGGGTCGAAGGTCACCTTGGTGTTCGCTCCCTGCCGGCTCTCCATGACGTTCTCGCCGGCGGCGATCAGGTGGTTCGGGTCGGTCGGGTCGAGAATGTCCGGGGAGAGGAAGCCCGGATTGGTGAGCGCCGGCTGGATCTCGGTGATGTGGTGGCCGTGGTCCGTCGTCACGTACAGCAGGGCGTTCACGTAGCTGCAGTAGAAGACGTTCGGGTCGGGGGTCGCCATGACGTTGATCCCGTCGCCGCCGCACACCTCGATCCCGTGCCCGTGGCTGTCGACGAGCGGAGCCCCGTTGTCCTGGAGCCCGGCGATCACCTCCTGGTCGGGCAGCAGCGCCACGTGCCACGGTTCGACGCTCGACATGTCGTTGATGGCGGTCCAGCTCTGGTTGTCGAAGCCGATCTGACCGGTGGGCAGCGTGTGGCTGTCCTGGCGGAAGAAGCCCCCGTCGTTTCCGGTGTAGATCCGCGACCCGGTCGGCGTGGCCACGACCACTGCCGAATGCTGGTCGGGGTGGGTGGTCGTGCCGCCGTAGATCGGCGTCTCGTTCGGGCAGGCCGCGCCGTTCGTCACGTTCTGGAAGTAGCTCTGGAAGCCGCAGATGTCGGCGTACTTCTCGATCGAGGTGAGCGCCATCAGCCCCGGCGTGGGACCGGCGTTCGCCGTGGACTGGTAGCCCTCCTCCAGCCCGAAATAGACCTGGTCCGGCACCTTCGGATCGGTGGCGATCCAGTTGTTGTAGTAGGCCTGCACGCCGGGTCCGTAGCCGAGTGGGGCGACACTGGAAATCGTCGACCCGACCGCCGCCAGCAGGCTGGGCGCGTTCGCTTTCACCGTCCACGCCGTGCCGTCGGTGTCGGAGCGGTAGACGCCGTTGACGACCGTGTTGTCCGCGTTGAGGCTACGGCCGGCGGCCGTCTGGATCTGGTTCAGCCCGGCCGGGGCCAGCCCGGCGGTGAGCCCGGCGTCCGAGACGAGGGCCCAGAGCACGTCGCCCTGCATCGGCGCCTGGCCGTAGGCGAGCGAGATCCGCCCGATCGGGTCGGAGCTAGCCGCCGGGTTGGTGAGCTGGCTGCTACCGGCCATCCGGCTGAAGCTGCCCGGGCCGCCGCCGGTGGTCGACCGGTACAGCCCGTTGCCGGGCGCGGCGATGGTGCCGTCGGCCAGCTTTACCTTGCCCTCCGGGAACCCGACCGCGGCGGTGATCTCATCGGGGGTGCCGGGCTTGGCTACGACGTCGCTCACCCAGTTGGCGAACTTGCCGATGGCCTCCGCCGTGCCGGCGGCGTTGGTCGGCAGGGGAACCCGGCTGAAGCTCGCGCCGTGATCGATCGAGCGGAACAGACCGTTGTTGGTCGCGGCGAACACCGCCTGTGGGGTGACGAGGATCCGGTTCGTGCCGTACCCGGTGGTGGTTTGGGCCGGCCGGGTGAAGGTCTTGCCCCCGTCGTGCGAGACGTAGATCCCGGTGCCGTTGGCGTCACCGGACAGGGTGAGGTAGGAGATGCCGGTCCCGACGTAGATGTCCCCGGGCCGGGCCGGGTCGAGGCCGATCGCGCCGACGGCGACGGTCGGGATCTTGCCGTCGGTCAGGTTGACCCAGTGCGCTCCCCCGTCGGCGCTCTTCCACAGCCCGCCCATGTTCCCGACGAAGACGGTGTCCGGGCTCCCGGCCGGCACGGCGATCGCCGTGCCCATCCCGGAGACCGTCTCGAAGCGCTCACCGGACTGGGAGTACCCCGGGGGCATGTCGATGCCGAACGGACCGCGGTCGCGCCACTGGAGGTTCGCGTCGGCCACCGGCAGGGCCGCGGCCTGCTCGTGGTAGCGCAGATAGTCCCCGACGTTGTCCAGCGACGCGAGCGTGTTCAGCGGCGCCGGCGGCAGGGCGGAATCCATCCCCTCCGGGTTCGTCCCCCCGGGGTAGACGTGCTGGATCCCCACCGGCCCCACCGGGCCGCCCTGGCCGGCCCCTGCCCCGGCCACGGCGGCGACCACGGCGGCGACCACGGCCAGCCCCAGAAGACCCAGCCGGCGGTTGCGACCCATCCCATTGCCCCTCTCGCGGATCCCGATCACGCTCGGTTGCAGTTCGCCACGAAACCGGCAATTCCTCCACGCCGTCCGCCCGCGCCGCCGCGCGTCGGTGCGGCCGGGCGCCGGGCTGGTGCGTCGGGGCGTCGATGCGGCCGGGGCCCGGGCCGGGGCTTCAGCCGGCGAGCCGGTTGAGCGACCACCAGAAGTTCTGCCCGGCCGCGATCGGGTCGCGCGGCCGCCGCAGGGCAACCGCGCGGACCCAGTCCAGCCGGGCCCGCAGCCGCATGGCGAGCAGCTGCCGGCTCGGCAGGACCGCGGCCCGGGTCCGGGGGGCCACCGCGGTGCGGGCCGGCGCGGCGTAGGTGACCAGCGGGGCCCGGCCGGTGCTCCGGGACGCCACCGGCGGTGCGGCCCGGACCAGCGGGGCCGATCCGGACGAAGCGACCTGGCGGAAGACCTCGTCGATGTAGAGCGTGCCGTCCGCGCTGCGCGCCGTCCCGATCCCGATCTGGTCGAAGTGCACCGACAGCAGGTTCGCCAGGTGCGGCGGGGAGGCCACCAGCGCGGCCTCGACGACGGCGGCGCTGAAGCCGTACCCGACGTTCTCCCCCAGCCAGGACCAGCAGCAGACCGCGCTCGCCAGCTGCGGGTTGTGATACAGCGTGGAGCTGGCCGCCATCGCGTCGGCCTGCCCGGCGGCGACCGCATCGAGGTCGGCGACCTCGGCGTAGCCGGGCAGGCCGTTCGCGGCCCGCAAGGCATCGGTCTGGGCGAGCAGATAGCTCGCGTCGGCGGTCCCGGCCCAGGCCGGGGTGACAGCCAGTGCCCCGCAGATGAGGGGCATGGCGGCGAGCATCGTCAGGAGGCGGCGCACGGAGAGGTCCTTCGCATCGTCTGGGGGCCTTCGGCCGGCGGGACCGCGACAGCCTTTCGCAGTAGGGCAGAGCCGGGCAAATCCGGCAGATCGTCGGCGTGTCGCGCCGGGCGGACGGCCGGGCCCTCACAGGGCCGGCGGCCGGTCCTCGTACGCGGTGCTCAGCACCACGGTCGTGCGCGTCGACACGTTCGCCGCGGCCCGGATCTGCTGGAGCACGGCCTCGAGCTCAGCCGGCCCGGGCACCCGGACCTTGAGGATGTAGCTCTCCTCCCCCGCCACGGAGTGGCAGGCTTCGATCGGGTCGAGGTGGGCCAGCCGGTCCGGCGCGTCGTCCGGGGCGGCCGGGTCGATCGGCTTGATCGAGACGAAGGCGGTGAGTGGCAGGCCGGCCGCGCTCGGATCGATCCGCGCGGCGTAACCGCGGAGGATGCCGCGCTCTTCGAGCCGGCGGACCCGCTGGTGCACGGCGGAGACCGACAGTCCGCTGGTCCGGGCGAGGTCGGTGTAGCTCATCCGGCCGTCCCGGAGCAGGGCCCGGACGATCTGTCGATCGGTGTCCTCCACGGCGCGACTGTAGCCGCGGCGCCGGACGGGTCAGGCCGCCGCCGGACGGGAACCGGTCGGGGGAACCAGCCGGCGACGGCCTGAGGGTCCGGGGGACCCGGCTAGCGGATCTCCCGAACGGATCCGTCCGGCTCCCGGACGTACGCCACGGCGGTACCGATCTGGACCGAACCGCCGCGAGCGTGACGAGCGTGGTGCCGGGCGGCCGAGGACGCCACGTGCTGGCGCCCTTCGGCGTTTGCAGAAACGGCGGGACTCGCCACGCTGCCCACCACCCCCGCGAGTGCGAGGATGAGCGCGGCGCGTCCCGCCGTCCTGCACAGGACCGTGCGCATGAGTACTCCTGTCCGTTCAGCGGGAAAGCCCGCATTCCGGACCGGTCGGTCTCGCCACTCACTCCCCGAGCTGCCTAGGCGACCGTGTTTCTCCGTGCTCCGCAGCGCTCTGCGGAGCCGGTGGGGGCCGCTCGGATCACCGTGTCCCGTCCATCCCCGACGGTTGTCGGGGACAGTCGGGGCATCGGCTGGCCCGGCGCCGGACTTGAGCTCAGTCCCGCTTCGCCAGGGACCGGGCGATGACCAGCCGCTGCACCTGGTTGGTGCCCTCCACGATCTGGAGCACCTTCGCCTCGCGCATGTAGCGCTCGACCGGGAAGTCAGCGGTGTAGCCGTAGCCGCCGAGCACCTGCACCGCGTCGGTGGTGACCCGCATCGCGGTGTCGGTGGCCACCAGCTTGGCCATCGCGGCCTGCGTGGAGAAGGGCAGCCCGGCGTCCCGGCGCCGGGCTGCGGACAGGTAGAGCGCCCGGGCCGCCTCGATCCCGGCGGCCATGTCGGCGAGGAGGAACCCGACGCCCTGGAAGTCGAGGATCGGCTGGCCGAACTGCCGCCGGTCGGCGGCGTAGCCCACCGCGTAGTCGAGGGCGGCCTGGGCGAGTCCGGTGGCGCAGGCCGCGATCCCGAGCCGGCCGCTGTCCAGGGCGGACAGCGCGATCCGGAAACCGATGCCTTCGGCGCCGAGCCGGCGATCGGCGGGCACCTGCGCGTCGGTGAGCACGATCTGCGTGGTCGGGCTGGCCTTCATCCCCATCTTGCGTTCCGGCGGCTGGGGGGCCAGCCCGGGGGTGTCGGCGGGCGCGAGCAGGGTGGAGATCCCGCGCGGACCGTCATCGGAGGTACGGACCATCAGGTTGTAGACGTCGGCGACGCCCCCGTGGGTGACCCAGGCCTTCGTCCCGTTGACCCGGTAGGTGTCCCCGTCGAGCGTGGCCCGGGTGGTGAGCGCGGCCGCGTCGGAGCCGGAGCCCGGCTCGGACAGGCAGTACGCCCCGATCGCCTCCCCGGACAGCAGCGCCGGCAGCCAGGCCCGCCGCTGCTCGTCGGTTCCGTAGGTCGCCAGCGGGAACGCGGACAGGGTCTGGACGCTGACGCCCAGACCGACCGCGAGCCACCCCCCGGCCAGTTCCTCGAGGACCTGGAGGTACACCTCGTACGGCTGCGCCCCCCCGCCGTACTCCTCCGGATAGGGCAGCCCGAGCAGCCCGGCCTTACCGAGCTGGTCGAATACCTCGCGCGGGAACTCGCCGGCCGCCTCCCCCGCCTCGACGCGGGGGGCGAGCAGATCCCCGGCCAGCTCCCGGGTCAGCGCGAGCAGATCCTCGGCTTCCGGGGACGGCAGCTGGCGGGTCGCGGGCACGGGGGAAGGCTAGCCGCCGCCCGGCGTGGGAGGGTGGCCGCGTGCCGGGCCAGCTCATGCTCCTCGACGCGGCGTCGATGTACTTCCGGGCCTTCCACGCGGTCCCGGGCAGCGCCCCGGACGGCAGCCCGATCGGGGCGGTCCGCGGCTTCCTCGACGCGCTGGCGCGACTGCTCCGCGAGCATCGGCCGGCCCGGCTGGCGGCCTGCATGGACGCCGACTGGCGGCCGGCGTTCCGGGTGGCGGCGATCCCGGGGTACAAGGCCCACCGGGTCGGCCCGGACGGAGCCGAGTTGGTCCCCGCGGAGCTCGGCCCGCAGGTGGAAGTGCTGCTCGCCGTGCTCGGCGCCGTCGGCATCGCCAGCCCGGGGGTGCCGGGCTACGAGGCCGACGACGTCATCGCCACCCTCGCCGTGCGGGCCGGCGGCCCGGTGGACGTCGTCACCGGCGACCGGGACCTGTTCCAGCTGGTCCGCGACGACGTCCCGATCCTCGTCCGCTACACCGGCAGGGGCGGGATCGTCGTCGTCGACGAGGCGGAGATCACCCGGCGCTACGGGATCCCCGGCCGGGCCTACGCCGACTTCGCCACGCTGCGCGGCGACCCCTCCGACGGGCTCCCCGGCGTGGCGGGGGTCGGCGAGAAGACCGCGGCCGCGATCGTCAGCCGGTTCGGCTCGCTCGCGGCCGCCCGGGCGGCCGCCGCGGCCGGTGGCGACGAGGGGTTCCCGGCCGGCGCGCGCCGGCGCCTCGTCGATGCCGCCGACTACCTCGACCGGGCCGAAGTGGTCGTGCGGGTCGCCACCGATGCCCCGGTGCCCGCGCTGGAGGACCGGGTGCCGAGCGCCCCCGCCGATCCGGGCACCCTCCTCGCGCTCGCCGAGCGGCACGGGCTGGCCGGGCCGCTGACCCGGCTCGCGGGCGGATTGGCCGCGAGCACCGGCGGTGCGTGGCACGATCTGATCCGTGAGCACTAGGGCGTTCTCGGTCGCCCACCGGGCCGCGGACCTGGCCGACGCCACCGGGGGCGTCCTCGACGTTCTCGTGGTCGGGCTCGGCGCCACCGGGGCCGGCGTGGCGCTGGACGCGGCCAGCCGCGGCTTCACCGTCGCCGCGGTCGATATGGGTGACCTGGCGAGCGGCACCAGCAGCAAGTCGAGCAAGCTCATCCACGGCGGCCTGCGCTACCTGGAGAACTACGAGTTCGGCCTGGTCCACGAGGGCGTCACCGAGCGGCAGCTGCTCCAGCGGCTCGCCCCGCACCTGGTCCGCCCGATGGACTTCGTCTACCCGGTCTGGCCGGACACCGCCCGCCGCCGGCTGCTCGGCATCGGGATGACGACCTACGACGTGTTCGCCGGGGTGCGCAACGTCCGCCGGCACGACCGGATCACCGCCGAGCAGGCGATCGAGCTCGCACCGGCACTCGAGCGCAGCGGCTGCGCGTACGCCTACCTGTACGGCGACTGCGCGACCGACGACGCGCGGCTGGTGCTCGCCGTCACCCGCCAGGCCCGCCGGTTCGGGGCGATCGTCCTCACCTACGCGGAGGTGACCGGCCTGCTCTTCGACGGGGAGCGGATCGTCGGTGCCCAACTCACCGACCGGCTCTCCGGCGAGCGGTGCGAGATCCGGGCCCGCTACGTCGTGAACGCCACGGGGGTCTGGGTGGACCGGCTGCTCGGGATGGCCGAGCCGGGTCGGGCGCCGATGGTCCAGCCGAGCAAGGGCGTGCATCTCGTGGTGCCGCGGGACCGGCTTCCGCTCGACGCGGCCAGCGTCCTGCTCCCCAGCCGGCAGGGGGACGCCCGCTCCATGTTCGCGATCGCCTGGGGCCATCAGACGATCCTCGGCACGACCGACACCGCCTACGACGGCCCGCTCGACGGGCTCGGGCTCACCGAAGCCGACGTCGAGTACGTGCTCGCCGCCGGCAACGCGGTGTTCGACCGGGGGCTCGCTCCGGACGACGTCGTCGGCGCCTGGGCGGGGGTGCGCCCGCTGCTGCGCGGCGACGGCAGCGACGCGATGGGCGACCTGTCCCGCCGGCACACTCTGCTCGATCCGGGAACCGGCCTGCTCACGATCACCGGCGGGAAGCTCACCACCTACCGGCGAATGGCCCGGGACGTCGTCGACCGGCTGGTCCACGCCGACGGCCGCCGGGCCCGATGCCGGACCGAGGAGATCCCGCTCGGACTGTCCCGGCCGTTCGAGCCGTTCCGGGACGAGATCGTGGAGGCCGCCCGCTCGCTCGGCCTGTCCGAGGCGGTCGGCAAGCTGCTCGTCCGGCAGCAGGGCGAGGCCGCGGCCGACGTCCTGTCCCTGGTGGCCGGCGACGAAGCCGCCGGCCGTCCCCGAGCCCGGCCGGTCTCGCCGGCGGCCGACCACATCTTCGCCGAGGTCCTCTACGCGGCTCGGGAGGAGGGGGCGGCGACGCTGGACGACGTCTTCAGCCGGCGGATGCGGCTCTCGCTGCGGGCCCGGGACGCGGCCCTGCCGGCGGCCGCGGAGGCGGCCGGCATCCTGGCCGGCGAGATCGGCCGGGACGCCGCCTGGGCCGCGGCGCAGGTGGCGAGCTACGCGGCCGCGGTCCGGGCCGAGCGGGGCGTGCTCGGGTTGGCCGCGGACGCGGCCGCCTGAACCGGGCTACGCTCCAAGGTGGAAGGGGTGAGCGGATGTCCACGGTGCAACGCCGGGAGAAAGGTCGGCTGCGCCGCCGGCTGGCGCCCTCGTTCGCGGTGTTCGTGATTGTCGCCGGCGGGATCTACGTGACGTCCTATGTGGCGCTCGCCGTGCTCCGCCACGTCGTCATGCCGATCCTCGCGGTTGCGGTCGCCGGTTACCTGGCGGTCCACGTCTACCGCTTCCTCGGCCACCGCGAAGACTGACGTTCAGCCCACCGAGGAGTAGGCCACGACCCCCCGGCGAAGGGCGTCGACACCCTGGCGGGCCGTCGCGGAGACCGGGCCCTCCGGCGCGGCGTCGCGCACCTGGTCGACCAGGTCGATCGTCTGCTTGGTCCACCGCACGAAATCGCCGGCGGCCAGGGCGGCGTCGCCCAGCACCTCATCGAGGGAGCTCCCGGACGCCCAGCGGTAGGCCGGCCAGGCGAACCCGGCGTCCGGCTCGCGGAGGAAGGCCAGCTGGTGCGACGCCTCCGCCTCGGCCAGCTCGACGTGGACCCGGGCCATGACGGCCAGGGTGTCGCGGACCGGTCCCCCCGGTAGCCGCGGTGGCGGTGCGTCGTCCCGACGCGCCTCGTACACCAACGTGGACGCGACCGCCGCCAGCTCGGCCGCCCCCAGCGAGTCCCACAGCCCGCGGCGCAGGCATTCGGCGACCAGCAGATCGCACTCGGCATAGATCCGGGCCAGCATGCGCCCGGCGGGCGTCACGCTGTCCCCGGACAGGTAGCCGAGCTCGTCGAGCAGCGCGCACACCCGGTCGAAAGTGCGGGCGATGGTGTTCGTCCGGGATTCCACCCGGGCGGCGAGCCTGTCGGTGTCCGTGCGCAACCGCCGGTGCCGCTCGGCCGCCCGGACGTGATCCTCCCGACCCGGGCAGCGGTGCACCGGATGGGCGCGCAGCCCGGCGCGCAGGCGGTCGACCTCGGGGTCGTCTTCGGCCGCGGACCGGCGGGCTCGGTGCGGCTCGGCGAAGCCGGCGCTGCGCAGCGACGACGCGAGATCCCGCCGGGAGGCCGGTGAGCGGAGGTTGAAGCCACGCGGGAAACGCAGCCGGCCCAGCGGTTCCAGCGCATCGGTGACGTCGACGACGCTGAGCCGGCGGACCCGCCGGTCGAGGGTCAGCACGGTCGGCGGGCCGGTCTCGACGACGACCGCGAGGCCAGCCCGGCGGCCCGACGACATCCGGATCACGTCCCCGACCCGGAGCCGCTCCAAGGTGGCCTCGGCGGCGGCCGGTCGCGCCGAGGCGCCCGCCCGGGCCGACCGGCGCTCGAGCTCACCGATCCGGTGGCGCAGCTCGGCGTATCCGGGTGCGTCGCCGAGCTCGCAGTGAACCGCCTCGCCGAGCCGGCGCAGGGCATCGGAGTTGGCCGCGAGCTGCCGGGCGAGGCCGACGACCGCCCGGTCGGCCTGGAACTGGGCGAACGAGGACTCGAGCAGCTCCCGGGCCCGGGCCCGGCCGACGGTGCCGACCAGGTTGACCGCCATGTTGTAGGAGGGCCGGAACGACGAGCGCAGCGGGTAGGTCCGGGTCGAGGCGAGCCCGGCGACCTGCCGGGGATCGACCCCCGGTGACCAGAGCACGACCGCGTGGCCCTCGACGTCGATCCCCCGGCGCCCGGCTCGACCGGTGAGCTGGGTGTACTCCCCCGGGGTGATCTCGGCATGGGCCTCGCCGTTCCACTTGGTCAGGCGTTCGAGCACGACGCTGCGCGCCGGCATGTTGATCCCGAGGGACAACGTCTCGGTGGCGAAGACCGCCCGGACCAGGCCGGCGGCGAACAGCTCCTCCACGACCTGCTTGAAGGTCGGGAGCAGCCCGGCGTGGTGCGCGGCGATCCCCCGTTCCAGCCCGTCCAGCCATTCCCCGTAGCCGAGGACCGGAAGGTCCTCCGCCGACAGGTCGGCGGTGCGTTCCTCGACGATCCGGCGGATCGTCGTCCGCTCGTCGGCGCCTACCAACCGCAGCCCCGCCCGCAGACACTGGCTGACCGCCGCGTCGCAGCCCACCCGGCTGAAGATGAACGTGATCGCCGGAAGCAACCCTTCCGCGTCGAGCCGTTCGATGACATCGGGCCGGCTCGGTGGGCGCCAGTACCGGTGACGGCGCCGCGGGTCGGCGGATTCGGCCCGGCGCTCCTCCTCCCGGACCAGCCGGACCAGATCGGGATGGATCTCGGTCTGCGCGTCGTCGGCGAACAGGTCGAGCCGGCGGCGGCCGACCAGCATCGACTGCCACAGCGGGACCGGCCGGTGTTCGTCGACGACCACCGCGGTATCGCCGCGCACCGTGACCAGCCAGTCGGCGAACTCCTCGGCGTTGCTCACCGTCGCGGACAGCGCGACGAGTTGCACGCTCGTCGACAGGTGGATGATGACCTCCTCCCAGACGGCGCCGCGGAACCGGTCGGCGAGGTAGTGGACCTCGTCGAGGACGACGTAACCGAGGCCGCGCAACGTGTCCGACCCGGCGTAGATCATGTTCCGGAGGACTTCCGTCGTCATGACGACCACCGGCGCCTCGGAATTGAGCGAGGTGTCGCCGGTGAGCAGGCCGACCCGGGCGGGGCCGTGGCGGGCGGCCAGGTCGGAGTACTTCTGGTTGGACAGTGCCTTGATCGGCGTGGTGTAGAAGCACTTGCGGCCGGTGGCGAGGGCGAGATGGGTGGCGTACTCGCCGACCACGGTCTTGCCCGCACCGGTCGGAGCCGCGACGAGCACGCTGTGCCCGGCGTCGAGCGCCGCGCAGGCCCGCTGCTGGAAAGGGTCCAGCGGGAAGGGGAAACTCGCTGCGAATTCCCCGAGGGAGGCGGAGCGGCGGGTGCTCAGACGAGCACCCGGACCGCAGCCGGCACGCACTCGCAGGACAGCGGGAGGTCGGCGAAGAACTCGCCGTCGGCGTAGGCGGTGACGTCCGGCGCCTCGAGCGTCACGGTGCGCGCCCGGCGGATGGTGACTGCCGGGTGCCGGACGTGGGTGCCCTTGTAAACCTTGGGAAAAGTGCGCAGGAACTCCGGCTTCGAGACCGGGCCGAGGATGCACACGTCGAGCAAGCCGTCGTCGAGCACGGCATCGGGCAGGACCCTCATCCCGGCGCCGTAGGACTGCGCGTTGCCGACCGCGACAAGCATAGCTTCGGTCTCGAGCAACTCGCCGTCGAGGGTTATCCGGAACGGCAGCGGGCGGAAAACGCGAAGCTCGGCGAGGATCGCCAGGTTGTAGCGCATCCGCCCACGCGGCCAGGACATCCGGTTCGCCCGGTCGTTGACCCTCGAATCGAACCCGGCCCCCAGGACGCACCCGAACCACTTCCCGGCGCCACGAACCGCGTCGATCGCCCGACCGGGCGACCCGTCCGCCCGGAGCAACCGGTCGGCGACGACGGCCGCGGCCGCCGCCGGCGCATGCGCCGGAAGCCCCAGGCTGTTGGCGAGATCGTTGCCGGTACCTGCCGGGATGATCCCGAGTGGTGTCGCGGTACCGGCCACGGCCTGAAGGGCGAGGTGGACCATGCCGTCGCCACCGAGCGCGACGAGCGCGTCCGCGCCGTCCCGGACCGCTGAATGCCCGAGCGCCAGCGCCTCCTCGGCGTTGGCCCCGACAAGCACCGTGACCGAAAGCCCGGCCTTCGTCAGCTCTTCAACGACAATGCCCGACAACCGTTGGGCGCGCCCCTTCCCCGCGGTCGGATTGACCAGCAGGGCCACCGTCCTCGTCACCTGGTCAGGCCGATCGGGTTAGGCACCAGGAAGCCGCCGTCGTCGACGATCCTCGCCGTCGCCGGGGTCGCCAGCTCGATCAGGCGTTGCGTCCCGGCGTCGCCGAGGACTTCCAGCGGGGGCAGCGCGCACTCGTCGGTGATCTGCTCGATCCGCTCGCGGGCCAGTCGCCCCGACTCGGTGAAGCCGCCGTCCGGCCCGAGCCATCCACGCTCGACCATCCGCGCGGTGGCCGCCGCCCAGTCGTCGTCGTCCCAGCCACGGACCGACTGGAGCAGCTCCCGCGGGGCCAACCCGGCCGCAACGAGCAGCACGTGCGCCGCGGCGCCGTCCACACCGGCCGCGGTGAGCGCGGCGATGTGGCCGTCGCCGCGGTACTCGCGGAGCAGGCCGGCCGCGTGCCAGAGCCGCAGGTGCGCCGGCTCGGGCCACGGCAGGGCGCTGGTGGCGGCGTAGAGCGGCCGGCCGGCCGGGGCGGCGCTGTGAGCGGCCCGGGCCGCCAGGTCGGCGGCCTCGTCCAGGGACGGGTCGTCGACCAGGTCGCCGAGCAGTCGGCGCAGCGCGGCGTCCACCCCGGCCAGCCGCGCGTCGAGGGTGGCCTGCGGATCGGCGTACCCCCAGGCGTCCGGCAGCGCCCGGCGGACCATCGCCGGGTGGAACCCGAAGAAGGTGGCGGTGACCAGCTCCGGCCCGGCCGCCCCGAACGGCGCCGCTCGGGCGGCGAAGTAGCCCATCCAGAAGCCCTTGAGGCCGAGCGCCTTGAGCTGCGCGGCCGGTTCGGGGGCGAAGTAGCACACCGTGTGATACGGCTCGAGCACCCGCCAGACGTCCCGGGCCCAGCTCGGCTGCACTAGACCTCCCCCATTCGCAGTGGCGAGGTCTCATCATCGCCGAGACCGGCATACGGGTGCGCGGCCGCCGTCCGGGCCTTGCCTCGGTCGTGCACCCGGGCGATGACGACGGCCAGCTCGTAGAGCAGTGCCATCGGAACGGCGAGGCCGAGCATGGTGAGCGGGTCCGGGCTCGGCACGACGACCGCGGCGAAAGCGGTGACCAGGAAGATCTCCATCCGCCGCCAACTGGAGAGCCGGCGCGCGGACACCAGACCGGCCAGGTTGAGGATGACGATGACAAGGGGCAGCTCGAAGGCCGCCCCGAAGGCGAGCACCAGGGTGGAGATGAAGGACAGGTAGCGGTCGATGTTCACCAGCGGGGTCACGACGTCACCGCCGAAGCCGAGCAGCAGCGCGAGCGCCCGACCGGCGACCAGGTAGGCGAACGCCGCGCCACCGGCGAACAGCACGAGCGAGCTACCGACGAAGCCGACCGCCCAGCGCCGCTCGTTGCGGTGCAGCCCCGGTGTGATGAATGCCCAGAGCTGCCAAAGCCAGATCGGCGCCGAGCCGAGCGCGCCGACGATGAGTGCCACGTGCAGGGCGACGCTGAAGCTGCCCACCGGGCTGGTGATGACCAGCGTGCAGTGCCCCCCGATGACGTGGGACTGCTTCGTGGCACAGAACGGCCGCTCCAACCAGCGCAGGATCGGCCGGAAGTACACGAACCCAGCGACGGCGACGGCGGCGAACGCGATCGCCGACTTCACCAGCCGGGCGCGGAGCTCCTGAAGATGCTCGACGAGGGTCATCCGGCCCTCGGGATCCCGCGGCCGGCGGGGCGCGGTGCGCATCCGGGCCCGGGGCTACGGGGAGCTCGGTGCGCCGCTCATCGGGGGCGCCTCCACCGGGGCGGCCGGTGCCGGCGGGACTGCCGGCGGCGCGGGCGGGCTGGCCGCCAGTTGCTGCGGGGGGGCGGGCTCCGCGTCGTCGTCGGTGAGCCCCTTGACCTCGGACTTGAAGATTCGCAACGAGCGACCGAGCGCCCGGGCGCCCTCGGGCAGCCGACGCGATCCGAACAGAAGCAGCACGACGACCAGAAGGATGATCAGGTGCCAACCTTCGAACAGGTCGCGAACCATCAGGACATCCCTTCGGGGTGGACTCGCCCCCCCGAGGATACGCCGCGCCCCGGCCGGGCGTGGGTATCGATGACCTCCGGGGGAAGCCGTTCCGGCAGGTCGGTCAGTTCGGCGCCGAGCCGGTCGGCGGCCGAGGCCACCTCACCGGCGAGGACGCGGACCTGGCGGTAGAGCCGGACGGCGAGCCCGCCGAGCACGGCAAGCCCGGCAACAGCGAGCCCGATGTCGATCGCGATCCACGGCACGGGGCCACGCTAGCGCCACGGTTCAGCGGCGGCCCGCCGGCGTGACCAGCGCGGCCAGGCGGTCGTCGGCGCCGAGCTGTAGGACGAAGTCGAGCAGGTCGTCGTAGCCGAGCACCGGGCCGCACTTGGGCTCGAGCGCCTCGGCGGGGACTTCCCAGACCTGAGCGCGAACCCCACCGGACATGAGCAGCTGCACGATGTGGTCGTCGGCCGGCTTCTTGACCTCGTCCTGGCAGGCCGGGCACTGGAAGCAGTAGAAGGACAGCGGCGCGCTGCTGCACACCCGCAGCGTGATGTCGGCGCTGGTGAGCTCGACCTCGCCGCAGGTGGGGCAGGAGGCTTTGATAGTGGTCACGGCCGGGTCCCTTCGCGCCCCCGCATCCGGCGGGATGTTCATGGCTTCGGCAGACCGCGCCAGATCCTTGACCCGGACATATCGCCGGGCGTCACGGCGCGGCGCCGTAGAGCTCGAGCGCGGCCGCCGCCTCCGCCCGCAGCCGCTGCGCCACTTCGGCCGGGGCGGTGATCCGGGCGGTCGGCCCCAGCCCGAGCACCAGCCGGATCACCCAGCCCGGTTCGGCGGTTCGTAGCCGGATGGCGAGGCCCCCACCTTCTCGCTCCTCGATCGCGTCGCACGGGTAGTAGTCGGCGACCCAACGGGCCGGCGGATCCAGCTCCAGCTCGACCGCCAGGTCACCGGGAGCCGGTTGGTAGAGCCCCTCGTCGAGGTCGCGCGACGACGCCTCGGCGGGCACCTCCGCGGCCACCTCGAGGACGGTCAGTCCGTGCACGCGGTCCAAGCGGAACAGCCGGACCGCCTCGGCGTTGCGGCAGTAGCCCTCGAGGTACGGGCGACCACCGGCCCAGGTCACCCGCATCGGGTCCACGTCCCGTTCGGTGATCTCGTCGCGTCCGGGCACGTAGTAGGACAGGTGGACCCGCCGCTCGGCCGCGAGCGCAGCCGAGAGCGCGTCGAGGACGGGGGGCTCGTTGTCGACGACGATGGCGAGGCGACCCGCGGCGTCCGCCGCGTCACCGACCGCCGTCTCCAGCTTCGCCAGCGCCCGGGTCACCGCATCACCGAGCCGTGGGACGTCGACCATGGTGCGCAGCGCGACGATGAGTGCCAGCGCCTCCTCGGCGGACAGCCGCAACGGCCGGGCCAACGTGTCCGCGTTGGAGAGCGTGACCCGGTCGGCGGAGTACTCGACGGTCATCAGGTCACCCGGGCTGTGCCCGGGCAGGCCGCAAACGAAGATCAGGTCCAGGTCGGCACGCACCTGCTTCTCGCTGACTGCGAACTCGCGGGCCACATCGCCCACCGGGGTGTCGGGATGCGCGAGCAACCACGGGACGAGAGCGAGCAGCCGGGGCAGCCGTTCGGCCGATGTGGTCACGGGCCCGCCGCCGTCCGCAGCCGCTCGACGACTGCCGCCCGCAACTCGGGTGGTTCGAGGGCGACCACGTCGGCGGCGTAGCCGGCCAGTTGGCCGGCGAGTCGCTCGACGTCGGCGAAACCCACCTCGACGCTGTCCCAACCGTCCGGTCCCGTCGACACGGCGGTCGCGAGCCGCCGGATGTCCCCCGCCCGGCCGGAGCGGATCCGCATCCGGGCGGTCCCGGTGGGCTCGGCCACCCCACGTGCGCTGACCATCGCGGTGACGTCCACCCCCGGCGGGATCCGAACCGTCCCGGCCGGGCCGGCCGCCACGGCGCCGACGATCCGGGACAGCCGGAAGACCCGGCCGGCCCCGCGGTCGAGATCCTGGCCCGCCACGTACCAGCGACCCCGCCAGGACACCACCCCCCATGGCTCCAACCGGCGCCCCACCGGCTCCTCGTCGGCCGAGCCCCGGTAGCGGAACCGGATCGGCCGGCCGGTCCGCACCGCCTCCGACACCGCCGGGAAGGCCGGCTCGGCGGCCTCGACCCGCGGTTGGAGCCCGCGCGGCAACGCCACGTCGATCGGCGCCCCGCCGGCGGTCAGCTTGCGCATCGCCCACGCGGCCGCCTCGCCGAGGGCGGCCTGCGCCCAGACCCGCGCGGCCAGCCCGGCAGCGGCGGCCTCGTCCGGTTCGAGCGCGACCTCGGGCAGCTCGTAGTCCCGCCGGGCGATCCGGTAGCCGGGGTCCTCGTCCGAGCTGACCGTCTCCAGCGGGATCCCCAGCTCGCGCAACTCCTCCTTGTCCCGCTCGAAAGTTCGGTGGAAGGCCACGTCTTCCTCGCCGTAGCCGGGCACCGCCCGGCGGACGTCGGCAGCGGTCATCGGCCGGCGGGTCGCCAGCAGCGCGATCACCAGGTTGAGCAGCCGCTCGGTCTTACGCGCCGACATGACAGGGCAGGCTAGCCGGACCCGGGGCCGGGGGCTTAGATAGGTGGGTGAGCTCGGTTGTGGGGAAGGCGCTCGCGGTCGCGAAACCCCGGCTGCGCGGCTGGTTGCACCTGGCCACGTCCCCGCTGGCGCTGGCCGCGGGGATCGTGCTCGTCGTCCTCGCGCCCGCCGGGCCGGCAACATTCGCCGCCCTCGCCTACGCCGTCACATCGGTGCTGCTGTTCGTCACCAGCGCGCTGTACCACCGGGGCAACTGGTCACCGCGGGTCCTGGCCGCCTTCAAGCGCTTCGACCACGCGAACATATTCCTCATCATCGCCGGCAGCTACACGCCCTTCGCCGTCCTCGCGCTGCGTGGCACCACCAGGGTGGCGGTGCTCTCGGGGGTTTGGACCGGCGCGCTGCTCGGCGCCGCGTTCCGGGTGCTCTGGGTCGGCGCCCCCCGATGGCTCTACACCCTGCTCTACCTCGGTCTCGGCTGGGCGGCCGCCTTCTTCTTCCCGCAGCTCCTCCACGGCGCCGGCGTCCCGGCATTCACGCTGATCGCGGTCGGCGGCGCGCTCTACACGCTGGGCGGGGTCGTGTACGGGCTCAAGCGCCCGGACCCGTGGCCGCGCTGGTTCGGGTTCCACGAGATCTTCCACAGTTGCACGGTCTTGGCCTACATCTGCCAGTACGTGGCCGCGTCTCTCGTGGTGTACCACGCTGCGTAGGAAAGCCACTCGTTAAAGGGAAAGAGCGCCGGCTACATGCTGGCGATCAATTTCTCGACCCGCTCGTCGACGGCCCGGAACGGGTCCTTGCACAAGACGGTGCGCTGGGCCTGATCGTTCAGCTTCAGGTGCACCCAGTCGACGGTGAAGTCCCGGCGCCGCTCCTGCGCACGCTTGATGAAATCGCCGCGCAGCCGGGCTCGGGTGGTCTGCGGCGGCACGGACTTCGCCTCGAAGATCGCGAGGTCGGTCGCCACCCGGGCGACCGCGCCGCGCCGCTCGAGCAGGTAGTACAGACCGCGGTCCCGGTCGACGTCGTGGTAGGCCAGGTCCAGCTGGGCGACCCGGGGATGGCCCATCGCCAACCCGTGCTTGGCCCGGTAGCGCTCGATGAGTTGGAACTTCGTGACCCAGTCGATCTCGCGCGCGACCAGGTCGAGGTTGCCGGTTTCGACCGCGTTCAGCGTCCGTTCCCACAGTTCCAGCACCCGCTCGGCGACCGGGTCGGAGCCGCGTCGGGTGACGAAATCCCGGGCCCGCGCATGGTATTCGTGCTGGATCTCCAGCGCGCTCGCCTCGCGTCCGTTGGCCAACTTCACCCGGCGGCGACCGGTCATGTCATGGCTGACCTCGCGGATCGCGCGGATGGAGTTCTCCAAGGTGAGGTCGCGCATGACGACGTTCGCCTCGATCATCCGCAGGACGAGATCGGTTGTGCCGATCTTGAGCAGCGCGGTTGCCTCGTTCATGTTCGAGTCGCCGACGATGACGTGCAGCCGGCGGAACCGCTCGGCGTCCGCATGCGGTTCGTCCCGGGTGTTGATGATCGGTCGGGACCGGGTGGTCGCGCTCGAGACGCCTTCCCAGATGTGCTCCGCGCGTTGACTCACGCAGTAGACGGCCCCCCGCGGGGTCTGTAGCACCTTGCCGGCGCCGCAGATGATCTGCCGGGTGACCAGGAACGGGATGAGCACGTCGGCGAGCCGGCTGAACTCGCCACTGCGTCCGACCAGATAGTTCTCGTGGCAACCGTAGGAGTTCCCCGCGGAGTCGGTGTTGTTCTTGAACAGGTAGATGTCACCCGCGATCCCCTCCTCACGCAGGCGGCGTTCGGCGTCGACCAGCAAGCCCTCGAGGATCCGCTCCCCCGCCTTGTCGTGCACGACGAGGTCGACGATGCTGTCGCACTCCGGGGTCGCGTACTCCGGGTGCGACCCCACGTCGAGGTAGAGCCGGGCCCCGTTGCGGAGGAAGACGTTGCTGCTCCGCCCCCAGGACACGACCCGCCGGAACAGGTAGCGGGCCACCTCGTCGGGAGAGAGCCGGCGCTGCCCGCGGAACGTGCAGGTGACGCCGTACTCGTTCTCCAGTCCGAAGATCCGCTTGTCCATTTCAGGCCACCCAACTGCAGTGAAAAACACTGTTCGTACAGGTCAGGGGCATGTGTGGCGGCCGGGCAGTGGAGGCTGGGTGAGACGTTTGTCGGGCATTCTCGGCAAGGATCTGCCAATCGGCGAACCAAGGAACGGTAGCTACCGTCCCGGCAAGATCCTTCTGCGGGGAGATTCCGCCATGGCAGGACCGCCCGGCGGACCCCGCTCCCACGTTCGCGGGGTCAGCGCCGAGCGGCGCGTCGGCGCACGCGGCGCCTACCCCATCGGCCGCTACACCATGCCCGACGGGCAGCGCCGCTCGCTGCCGGGCCACCGGACCCGGGGCGAGGCGTTCGAGGCGGCGCGGACCGAGCAGGACAAGCTGACCCGGGCGAGGTGCCGCGATCCCCGCGCCAGCCGGATGACCTTCGCCGGCCTCGTGCATGAGCACTACCTGCCGACCTGCGAGCACGTCAGCCCGGTCACCCGCAAGCAGTTCACCTTGGAGACGGTACTGGCGAAGCCGCCCGCGCGGGCGGGAAGAACGCTCGCGCCGCCAAGTATGCGCTGCTCCATGTCCTCGGTGCCCGGCAGAACGGCTGGATCGACATCAACCCCGTGTCCGCGGTTGCGGACCCCCCGAAACGTCAGGCCCAGGATGACGACCGGGCCGTCACCCCGGAAGAGTGGACCCTGATCCGCGCCTTCCGGGGCGGCCGGCCAGCCCGTCAGCGGTTGGGAGAGCTGCGCTTACCCTTCGCCAACGTGGCACCGGGATGACCGGCGCTGGCATTCATCAGCCACACCTTTTTGCGCTCAGCGTCGACGCAGTACGGGACGCGGGCCCCGGAGCTGATGTCGATCTGCCACTGCGGGAGTTCCTGGCCGCCGACTCGACGCATGCCGAGCGCACCAGCCAGCGGCTTCTGCGTCGAGGTCCTTTCCAGGGGATGCCTGTGCATCCGATCCCAGGCTTCTCGGGTCGTCCCCGGGTACTGGGAGCACAACTGCGGCCAGTCCGCGGCAGCTTCGCTCGTGCCGAACTGGACGCGCCACTCACCGGCCTCGAGCGGAGGAGCGACGTCGTCCAGACGCTTGGGCAAGTCTCAGGCGCCCTCTGGCTCGAGCACATCCCCGCCATACGGCACGTCTACCGGCCGGGCGAGCCGCCTCGCCAGCTCGGGGTCAGACCACAGTTCAGCGCTGGCTTGCCAGGCGTCGATGAGATTCTCGAACGCGGTGAACCGCCCCACGGTGGCGCAGGCCCGCAACACATCAAGCACTTCTCGCTCGAAGGCCTTTCGCTCCATGGCAGGCAAGAACACCGACCAGGGAAATTCGTCGACCAGGCCCGCGGTGATCACCTTCTCGACATCCTTGCCGCTCGACAGCGCGTGGCGCAGCACGTGCGCCACCGCAGCTACCGCGTGCCGGTCACCTTCCACGCGCCGCAACGGCGCGAGGACGAACGACGCCCGGCCCGCGCGCCTCTCCAGCACGAGCGCGTCATCGCTGGACTCCACGTCGTCAAGAACGGTGGCGTAGTCGCGGATGAAGGTGGCCATCGGCATGCTGCTCACGGTTCCCTATTCTTCAGTGGTACCTCTGAAGTGTCAAGGTAGCCCCAAAGCGGCAGGAGTTGCGGGTTCGCCAGTGCGCTGCCCTGTCCGCCGCTAGAAGTTTTCTGACGCAGCCGGTTACCAAATCGGCCGTCGCTCGGAGGGCCCGGGTATATCTCTACGGACGCCCTCGGGATATACTCTTGGCGTGACCAAACGACTTGTGGACATTGACGATGCGGTACTCGATGCAGCCCGCGAAGCAATAGGCACGCGCACCCTCAAGGATACGGTGAACGTCGCCCTCGAGTCGGCAACAGCGCTCGCTGCCCGCCGCCAGCACTTGAAGCGCTTCCGATCCGACGGTCTGCCTGACCTTCGCAGAAAGAAGGTCATGGAGCGAGCGTGGCAGTAGCCGACTATCTCGCGGATAAGAGCGCCTACGCCCGACTTCACCGGCCCGCCGTCTACGAGCGTCTTGCGCCGCTCATGGAGCTAGGCCTGGTGGCAACGTGCACACTCATCGATCTTGAAATCCTGTTCAGCACCCGGACCGCATCCGAGTACCAACAGGTACTCTCTGAACGGGCCGGATTAGAGCGTCTCGAAGCCGAGCAAGCCGACTGGGACCGTGCCCAGCAGGTGCAGGCAGCACTCGCCGGCGTCGGCCTCCTGCGGGCTGTGAGCCTGCCGGATCTGCTGATCGCCGCCGTTGCCGAGCGGCACCGAGTCACCTTGCTCCACTACGATGGCGACTTCGACCACATCCGAGAAATCACCGGACAGAACATGGACTGGATCCGACCCGCCGGGAGCATTCCCTAATTAGCGGAAAGTACGCCGTGCTCGCAGCGACGTGCAGTCGCCGCCCTTAGCGACTTTGACCGCGGCCCGGACCTTGGGATCACGCAAGGCAGCCATCTCGAGGGCGGTAACCGTTACGGCGGGGGTCAGCACGAGCGTGCCGTCGGGGAACTCCTCCGCGACGTAGCGCTCGAAGTCGCGCCTGCGTACCCGAGCCAAGCTGGTCCGGCCGCGCTCGTCGACGACGATCTCCTTGGGCGTCACGCTCTGAAGATACCTAGAGCGACCGCTTACGACGCGCTTGCCCGGCTGGAGGCGACCCCGGAGGCAGCCCCGGTTCTGC
>DATLTS010000065.1 GCA_035533475.1 Mycobacteriales bacterium
TTACTCTGCATCTACGAGGTGCCTCTCTGCGAGGGTTGTTGGACTCTTCGACAAGCCCATTTTCCCTTGCAGGGCAGGCACTTTCGGCTTCTCAACCCCCGTGTCGCGCGACTTCCCGTGAAAGATCGAGGCTAGTGACAGACCGTGCGCCCGCCGGTTCGCCGGTGACTGGACTGCTGATGGGATGTCGTGCCCGCCTCGGCGTGAGCACTTGATCATTAGGTTGCAGGGGTCCCCGGGTGCTGTGATCTTGTTGTCCGGACGGGAAGGAGTTGTTGCAAGTGCTGTTCATTGGAGACGACTGGGCTGAGGACCATCACGACGTGGAGATCGAAGACGAGGACGGTCGTCGCTTGGCGCGGGTCCGGTTGCCAGAGGGGCTGGAGGGCATCACCCGGCTACATGCACTGGTCGCCGAGCATGCCCCACCGGCCTGGGCCAAGCTGCCGCCCGAGCAGGCCGCCGGTCAGGTGGTCGTGGGGATCGAGACCGACCGCGGCCCGTGGGTGACGGCGCTGCGAGCGGCCGGCTATCTGGTGTATGCGATCAACCCCTTGTCCGCGGCACGCTACCGCGAGCGTCACGCCACCTCGGGCGCGAAGAGCGATGCCGGGGACGCGCATGTGCTCGCCGAGATCGTGCGTCTCGATCGTGACCATCACCGGCCGATCGCCGGGGACAGCGATCTGGCCGACGCGGTGAAGCTGCTGGCCCGTGCGCATCAGAACGCGATCTGGGAGCGTACCCGTCACGTGCTGCGGTTGCGGTCCACGCTGCGGGAGTTTTTCCCTGCTGCGCTTGAAGCCTTCGAGGATCTGACGGCCGCTGACGCGCTGGTCTTGCTGGAGCGGGCGCCGAGCCCGGCGCAGGCGGCGAAGCTGACCCGCGCCCAACTCACGGCCGCGTTGCGTGCGGCCCGGCGTCATCACATCGAGGTGAAGGCCGAGGCTTTGCAGGCGGTGCTGCGGGCGCCGGCGTTGCGCCAGCCACCCGTGCTGGACAGCGCCTATGCGACCGTGGTGGCCGGCCAGGTGCGGATCATCGCCGCGCTCAACACCCAGATCAGCGGGCTGGCCGAGGTGATGAGCGAGCATTTTGGCCGGCACCCGGCCGCTGAGATCTACCTCAGCCAGCCGGGTCTCGGGGTGGTGTTGGCTTCCCGGGTAATGGGCGAGTTCGGCGATGACAAGACCCGATTCGTCGACGCGCGGGCGCGCAAGAACTACTCCGGGCAGAGCCCGATCACCCGCGCCTCGGGCCGCAAGTCGGTGGTGCTTGCCCGGTACGCAACCAACCGGCGATTGGGCGCGGCGCTGCACATGCAGGCCTATGCCGCGCTCACCGGATCGCCGGGCGCCCGGGCCTACTACGACGAGCTACGCGGCAGGAACATCGGCCATCACGCGGCGCTGCGACAGCTCGCGAACCGGCTCGTCGGCATCCTGCACGGCTGCCTGAAGACCGGCACCGTCTACGACGAGGACACTGCCTGGCAGCACCGCCGGCCACAAACCGCCGACGTCGCCGCTTGACAAATTTCGGCATGGGATGTCTGTCACACCCTCCTGGGACAACTAGGGCATCTAGCGCCAACTAGGGAGGCTGTGGATGTCCACCAGTCGCAACGCCGCGCTCGCGCACCTGCTCCACCTCGCCGGGCACACCCCGCGCAGCCTCGCCGAACGGATCGGCGTCGACGAGAAGACCGTGCAACGCTGGCTCGCCGGCACGACGACGCCATACGCCCGGCACCGCTACGCGGCCGCCCGGCTCCTCGGCGTCGAGCCCGCCGACCTGTGGCCGGCCGAAACCACCGGCAGCTGCGACAGTGACCTGGTCACGCTCTACGACAGCCGGCTCGACATCCCCGACGACGTCTGGGCCACCACCATCGGCGCCCCGGGATCAGTCGACATCCTCGCCAACGACCTGACCTGGCTCGCCGAGAGCCAACCTCTCCTGCTCGCCGAGCTCGCCTGCAACGCACTCATCGGCGCCACGATCACTGTGGCCCTCCTCGACCCCGAGCACGTCGACACGACCAGCGATGTCGGTGCACTCGACGCCGCCGCCCGTTCCCGCCGCAGTCTGCACGACCTCGACCCGCTGCTCGACATCGACCGGGCGATCCACTCACAAGTCCGCGTCCACGGCGCAACACCGGTCACCATCTACCGATTCGGCCGCCAGATGTTCGTCCAGCCCGTACTGCCCGGCCTCAGCGACTCACTCGCACCGGTTCAACACCTCGAGCGCAAGACCGACGCCGGGCCGTTCGACCGCTACCTCGCGTACCTGCGGCACATCTGGCAGCAGGCGACGCCCGTGCCCAAGCATCGTCGCGACGCACCAAGCTCAGGTCTGCAGCTGATCCCGCCCGAACTAGCCGGCGAAGAAGGCGCCCGCGCGGACGCGTTCCGCGCCCGCGCGCGCGTAGACATCCGAAGAATCGTGCTGAACCTCAGCGACGAAAGCATGAGCGTCCTATACGACCTCGGGCCTGAACTCACCCAACTGCTCATGCCTGCCGTAGCCGCAAGAGGCCGCCGCCGACCCCCCGCTCCGTCGCGTGCCGACCTGTCAACCATCAACCGGAGCACGCACGGCAAGCATCAAGCGGAACCGAGCGGCCTGGCCGGCGACAGCGTGTGAGAACTTTCTCTACGACTTCAAGACGCTATGGCTGTGGTGGTCCGGACCCGGCCAGCCCGACCTCGACCTGTGCTGGCGGGCATACCCTGCGCCTTTTCGACATCGAACACACCTACCGGTTCGCCAAGAACACCCTCGGCTGGACCACCCCGGCGATACGCACCCCCGAGCAAGCCGACCGCTGGACCTGGCTCGTCATCGCCGCCTACACCCAGCTACGACTAGCCCGCGGCCTCGTTGAAGACATCCGTCTGCCCTGGCAACGGCCACGCGACCCGTGCCAGCTCACCCCAGCCCGGGTGCGCAGGGGATTTCGACGGCTGCGCGCAACCATCGGCACCCCAGCCGAACCACCCAAAACCCACACCCCCGGCCCCGGACGACCCAAAGGCACCCGAAAACCACCCCGAACCCGCTACCCCGCGGTCAAAAAGGCCGCCTGAGCCCAGGTCCAGGGTTTAATCGCAAGCTTAGGGCTCGCCAATAAATAAGTAAGTGATTTTAGCTGGAGTGTCGGTATTGTTGGGGTGTGCCGATCGCCGCGGAATCGTTGGATGGGGTAGCTCGGCGAATCGATGCGTTGTGGCCGGAGTTGACCGAGCGGGGGCGTCGGGCCCTGTTGGGTGCGGAGGCCC